>NZ_JAAFKD010000032.1 GCF_013299165.1 Microcoleus sp. bin38.metabat.b11b12b14.051 | reverse complement strand
TGTCATCAACCGCGCTAACTTGGGTATGGAAGTAATGCACGAGCGCAACGCTCACAACTTCCCACTCGACTTGGCCGCTGGCGAAACAACTCCTGTGGCTTTGGTTGCTCCTTCCATCAACGGTTAATTTTTAACTTTTGATTGACAAAAAGCGCTCCTAGAAATAGGGGCGCTTTTTGTTTGGGAAAAATCCTGTGTTTGTATTAGGACTTATATCGTATGCGATCGATCGTTTGTAGTGCGGACTTCAGTCCGCTCTCCGAAGAACGGACTGAAGTCCGCACTACAAACCTTTGAAACCGGATTTTTCACCTAATTTTATAGCTATGACGAATAGTTTTATTGAAAAACCCGGTTTAAGGTATTTAGATTTGGACGTATAGCAAACAAATACAGAGAGTAGTTTCGCCCTCACCATTATGGCAATTGCTATATTATGGAAAAGCGATCGAAAAAGGTAAGTCAGATGGTTGTCACAATTTCTCAAGCAGGATCGGGCACAGGTGCAGCCTTGCTGTCAAATGTGACATGGGAGACTCTAGAAAAGTTGGATGCAGATTTGGCCAAAACTGGGGCGCATTTAACTTATTTGGATGGGTGTTTAGAAATTATGTCTCCTTTTTATGAGGCCCATGAGGAACCTAAAAAAACTTTAAGTCAGCTTTTAGAGATTTATATGCGGATGAAAGACATTCGTTTCTACGGGCGCGGTAGTACAACCATCGGGATGAAGGAATTGGGCGCGCGAAAGGAACCAGACGAATCTTATTGTTTGGGTACGCGCAAGTCGATTCCAGATTTAGCAATTGAGGTGACAGTGACGAGTGGTGGAATTGATACGCTGGAAATCTATCGCCGGGTGGGAGTGCAGGAGGTTTGGTTTTGGGAGGATAGTGTAATTTCGGTGTATTGTTTGCGTCCAACGGGATATGAGTTGGTGAGTAACAGCGAACTGTTACCAGAGTTGGATTTGCGATCGATCGAGTTTTATTCGCGGATGGCCGATCAATATGATGCGCTGAATGCTTTTATGCGATCGTTGAAGTAGAAGTTAATAAGGGTCAGATCTCAAAAAAATCCTGCTTTAGTCTCACATTTTGCCTTTGCTGCTTGAAGTTTTTTCCATCCAGTTTCGGTTCCTGGTTTCAGTATTTTTGCGGCAATTTGGGCAAAAAGTAGTCACGTAGTTCACGTCAACTCACCGTGATTCCAACATTTCCTCAACTGTCAAACCAATATCAATAGCAATCCGCTGAAGTAATCTCGGTGATATATCACGCCCTTTATGAAAAGGAACAGTAGTTCCTCGCCCATCTTCGTGACGGAACTGCTTATGTGAGCCTTTTTGACGAACCTCTACAAAGTCAAGGTTCTCTAGTATGCGGACTATTTCCTGTGGTTTCAGAACTGGGATATTGCTCATGTTTATCGGATCACAATCTGTTGTGTACCTATAAATTCTGTCTGAATGACGAGAGTATCATCTTCTAGGAGCATCTCAATTACCTCACGCAGATTCTCGTGTAACTCATCCAAGGTTTCTCCCTGGGAATGCGCCCCGGGAAATCCAGGAATATAACCAACGTAAAGCTTGGTATCAGAATCTTTTTCGATGATAGCGGTAAAGGTTTTCATAAGACCTCACGGTATGCGGGAAACTCAGTCCCTTTAGGGCCCAGAGGAAAGCGACACGAGCGATTTTAATCGCGTTGAATCTGATCCCCTTGCGGGGTTAGATCAACAGGGGAGTAGTGTTGATCCACATCTCTGTAATGCCGAGATTTGCCTTTCCTACTCGAAGTAATGTTAGCTTGTCGGTCAATGTTATAAGGGCTTTTTCCGGCTAGCAGCACTGTAAAGAGTGACTTTAGAACTGTTTAACGACTAGCGACAGAGCGGGGGACTAGCTTCGCATCCACAGGGTGTCGTGACCCAAATAACGTAGACCTCGAAAGTCTGAGGCTGGTCAGTACAGCTTGCTTTGATTGCTCTTACAAGCTCAGTGGCTAAAGCCCTGAGTTACTGACAAGATTCGCTTTCTATCCGTTAAATGTCAGAAATGTCATCTCTCATAGATTATATAATATTTCACCTGCACTGAATGTATGCTTTGAATACGGGATTGAGGAAAAAGAGCGATCGCCCTCCGACTTGTATTTTTTCGACTAAGCCGCGTCGGGCCAAGGATTGTATGGCTTGCCACAATTGCGATCGGGATAATTCGCGATCGCAATTGTGGTTGTGAAATATCTACCGCGTCATCTTGACTGGCTAACCATTCGCTCACCTTCTTGTCCCATGTTATATAAGGCAGCATCAGGCATACCAGCTTTATATCTGAACTTTTGCCTATCTTGTATAACTTCTGCCAAAGACTCCTACAAGATGGTTCGCATGAGTCTTATGGATGATCTCAATGATGAGTAGTAGCAGAGTGCGTCACCTTGAGATTAATTTTCGATCGCACAGATATATTATAGCAGGTGACGCACTCTACTCAGTAAAACTAACGTCGATAGAGAGTACCATCAGGCATTTTTGCACCGTTGAGATTTGATTGCCTCAAGTCTGCACCACTCAGGTTAGCTTGCTGTAGGTTGCTACCAGTAAAGTTAGCTTTTTGTAAGTCAACCCCGCTTAAGTCTACTCCACTCAACCTGTTTGGTAGTAAATTTAGTAGGTCTTGACTACTTAGCGTAGAACCTCGCCATAAACTGCTGTTATTTAAGTTTAGCTGGACTAACCCTAGTAATTCTTCCTTACTAAGATTTAGCTGATTATAATCGTTTTTGATTAAGTTAATTAAATCCTGCTGGTTTAGCTTGAAGCTAACCAGGTTCAGTACATCTTTCTGGCTTAAATTAACTTTATTCCAATCCAAGCCGCTGAAATCCCAGCCATTAGGATCGGCTTTGATGAAACTGACTACATCTTGCTTGCTTAAATTAGCTGTGAATATCTTGAGGGAATCTTCCTTACTCAATCTAATTTTACTCCAGTCAAATCCCTGAAAATCTAAGTTCCCAGGGTTTTTTACTTTGCTGAGTTTGACTTCACTTAAGTCAGCACCATTCAAGTCTACTCCAGTAAAATTTGCACCACTAAAATCTGCCCTTCTCAAGTCAGCATTATGCAGATTAACACCTTGTAGGTTTTTTCCACTCAGGTTAGCACCTGGTTTAATCTCGGTTTCAGAGGAGGATGTATTGGTTGTCGCTTCTTTGTCACAGCTTCCTCCTAGAACGAAAAAGCAATCTGTTTTTTTGCTGACATTAGATAAACTTCCTTCTGCTCTGACTGGTTCAGAGTGCATTAAGAGGATGCCTAAACATAAAAATATGACAATTAAGAACTTGCTAGTCAACTTTTTAGCAATGGTCACTTGAACTCGCATGATAAACTTTATCCTACACTGAGTTTGACAGAGATTAAGACAGGAAAAACATTTGCTAGTTAAACTGTAAAACAAATAGGGAAACTGGGCAAGCTGGCTACTTTTTTTTGCCGAAAGTTGCGTCAGTAATTTTAGCTAGCGAGGCCCAGCTTCAATTGCAGAATTGGCTATTTGAACGAGAGTTTCCTCTCGTCCATTCTTCATAGTTACTCGGTACAAAACACTTTTATACTGCCATTCAACTAATGCTGTACAATAAGCACCGCAAGCATTATAAAAAATTCCTTGTGTTCGATTAGCTAATTTAATGTCTCTGAATTCACCCCTAAATCCTTTAGGCGGTGCTTGCGCCGGTTCTCCACCTATTTCTCCTGAGATACTCCCGATATAGCAAGGCGTACTGTTGCAATTAGGTATGTGACTAATTGTAACACTATAGCCCTTTGTTTCTACTCGGCTTTCCAAGTAAACCTTTTCTGAGAAGGGAAGTTGACTGGGGAGAAAAATTGGGACTCTCGTCTTACCTTGAATCCGTGAGATAATTTCACGAACCGGAAAAGGACTACTTAATTGAGAATTACTAGCTTGAGAATTAGCAGACTGAGGACGAAACTTTTGCACAAAATTTATCCAGCGCTGGACTTTATTACCAGTAATGTCTAAAATTGGGATAGAACGAGTTCTGGATATTGGCCGTCCGGCCTCCCCTTGAGAATATTCGATCGCAGTACCCTCTGGTTTGCCTAAACCGTAACTGTTAGCAATATCCCCAGCCGACTGACAGGTAATTCTGAATTCCCCCATGTCAATTCTACCATTTCCGGCACGGTACAACCAAGTCCTACCGCCAGCGTTAGGTATCTCCTGACAATCAGCATATGTCACCTCAAACATCTTAGCAATATGCACGTCATAGAGGCGCAACTGACCCCCATAAGCAGATTTTGTGGTCTCCGTTTCTGACACCGTAAGCGTATAGGTTCCTTCTGCGTGTTGCAGTCTCATAGGAACCTTTGTCTGGGCGATCGCTCCCGGTATTCCCTGAATTTGGGTGACAGCTACCCAACTGAAAGTAATAGCAGTCAAGCTTGTTAGAAATAATTCTTTTACGCCTCTCATTATTTCTTTTAAAATTTAGTAAACTTGTAACATTATAAATCATAATTTTAGATAAAAAACACAGTTTTTGTTTGTCACTCCCTACTCCCGTTCGTGTAGTCTACCGTAGTAAGGTGCGTCACCTTGCCATTTTTTGCCAAAACTATCTATTGACGCAGGTGACGCACCCTACATCTGGTGGTAATCAAATTGCGATCGCCCTTCCCGTACCATACCCAATCCGAAAAGAAGCGCGATCGTTTTCTTTAATATAATTGACAAAACCCTCTCAACTTTAGAGGTTCTCCCAATCACTAATATCAACTTTAGCCTGTCCCAAGATTTTAGCTAAAAAGTTGGCACTGATATCGCCTTGATGAGGATTAGGGATAGTAACACGAAGGCTATCTTTCAACATAAACTGATGCCTTTTTCCCTAATAGGGGCCGTCAAATCCCAGTCGTTTCAAATAATAAATTAAGTCTCGACGTTTGATTTGTTTTAAAGGAGGCATCAGGCAACTTCCTTCGTAACTGTAAGGTCGATATTATCAATGACAGGTAAAGGAAGATTCAGGGTTAGACTAAGTAAGATCCAGTCTTCCAATACCTCTTGCAATTCTTCACGGGCAACTTCGAGAGTTAGAGCATTTGCATAGACTCCCTCACAGATAGGAATTTCTCCGTAGAAAGTCCCATCATCAGGGAAAATTTCATACTTAGCTTGCTTCATGGCAGCTTGAATGTATTTAGTTAACATATTAAAGTGCTGTCCTTGTTGTTTGTTAGTAAGGAATCCTTGGCTTTCATGCTGCGATTAGCTGTCAGCAAAAGCATCTGATTTTATTGAGCAAGTCGCCAAACTAATCTGTCATCGCTATCGATTGGCAATTTCATTTGTGCAAAGGTGACAAAACGAATTGGGATGATATCAAGCCAACCTTGATTAGCAATAGAGCCAAAGAAAATTATGGCGTGTCCGTTGAGATTATGATCTATCAAAAAAATCATGCTTTATCCTCACGTTTTGCCTTAGCAGCTCGAAGCTTTTCCCATATAGCTTCAGTTCCGGGTCTTGGTGGCATGGCGGCAATTCTGGCAATAAGATCGCGATTTTTTTCTTCGTAGTAGTACAGCCGCAGTTCTTCAGCTTCTTTAAGAACCATTTGATACTCAGCTTCAACAGTAGCGCGATTTGCCTCAATGTAAGCTAAAGCTCCATTAATTTGTTCCTCTGTCAAATCGAACAATCCCCTGATAAACTTAGGCGGATATTGAGCCGTCACATAGTCCATGATGTCGTAGATAGTGATGCGCGTACCTGCGATCGACAGTCCTCTTTCTGTACGGATAATCGCTGTTTGTTCGTTGGATACGGTTGTCATTTTTATAGCCTCCTATAAGTTATTTTATTAATAGCTGATGCAAGTCCTGGATTTGCGATCGAGTTTTGCGAATGGCAGATCAATATGATGCGGTGAATGTTTGCATTTTTGTATGAATTGAGAAGAGCGAAGTACAATCATTGTTAACTTTGATTATAAGTGTCACCGATCGCCCTTAAAGACTAATTCGGCGGTAGACTTCAGCCATCGGTAGCTCTATATTCAAGCTGTGCAGGACGATCGCGCTTTCTACCCGATCGTACACTTGCCATTGCCAGCGATCGCTACTTGGGCGATCGCAATTATAATAATGCTCAATATATGGCTCAGTTTGACTCACCAGCAGATATTCACAAAAATTAGCCAGAGAGCGATATTTTCGGAATTTTTCACCACGATCGTAGGCTTCTGTAGACGGCGAAAGAATCTCCACAATCAGCAAAGGATTGAGAATTTCATCCGTGCGAGATCCATTGAATTCCGGTTCGCCGTTAATTACCAGAACATCGGGATAAGTTCCGTGATTGAAACTAGGAATCCAAATTCGTAAATCGCCGTTATAGGTTTGAAAATTGGTGTCTCGCAGAGCCACATTCAGAAAAGTCGTAGTGTCTACGGCAATACGGCTGTGAGCGGGGGAACCTCCTGGCATAGCGATAATCTCTCCGTTACAGTATTCGTGACGTTCTTCGGCAGTTTCCTGCATCGCCCGGTATTCGTCTGGAGTGGAGCGAGTCTTTGTCGCATCTGGAGAAAGGTTTGGCGGGTTGGTTTCAGCAATGACCACGATCGCACCTCCTAAATAATTAGACCTTACATAATTATGACCTAGAGCTAGATAATTGTCCTCACCCAGAGGCGTGTTTCAAGATGACCTTGAAATTCCCTAAACAACTATCCACGCCTTTGTCCGCGGTTGCGAAGCTACCGCTAAATTCTCGCTTTCCTTTTGCCTTTCACACTTAACTGTTTGGCGATCGATGTATAGTAATGCAAAGCAAAAATCAGATTGATTGCAAAAAATACCAAAGTTAACACAAATGTAAAAAAAGATGTAAATGACAGCCCGGAAGTCATGGTAAACATCGCCAAAATGATTGAGCAAAACCCAAAACCGGAAGCAAAAGAACTTAAAAGCAGCAACCGCACCTTAGACATAGTTTAATGTAAAAATTTTTAGTAAAATGCACTACTGGCAGCTACAGACGAGTGCCAAATGATACTTATTACTATATAGCGAAAATGCTCGATTTCGCCAATAGAAAAACCGCTACTTTCTTAAAAAGTTTTGAATTTTACTGAAAAATTACAGCCCGCGTTGTTGCCAACTGTCGCCCGACTTAATCCCGATCGCAGGAATGCCCCACACGAACCGAGCATTCCAGCTCTCGCCGTACACGCGCCCCAGGCTTAATCCCTGTAACAGCAAACTATTGGCTTGCAGAGCTACCCTCGGGCGGTTATGCCAAAGATTGTCAAAATCCACGATCGGCAACTGCACATCCGATACATCCGATCGCCCAACCACCAACGCCTGGGGAGCCAACAACCGCAGGTACGGCAATTGAGCCTGAGCATCAGCCTCGGAGTACAGCGGAAAATCCATTCCCAGCAAAGATATATCGGTTTCTCGCCTCCGAGCATCGATACCGATCGCGATTTCTGTTTTCAGAGTTGGCGCGATCGGCTGGCGGTAAGTCAAATCGTAACTGCGGCTCGACGCCTCAATATCTAAAATTTCCCAGAGTGGCTCAACCAGATTGCTTTTGCTCCGGGCCGGGTAAAAACTGACATTAATCTTGGTTAATTCTTCAGGCTCTCCCGGGGCGATCGCCAGCGACAAAAGTTGTTCTGGAGAAGTCACGGGGGCTGGAGGCGCTGGTTTTCTCACCAGAGGCAGAGTTTCGGGTAACAGGTTGGCGATCGGAATTTCTTGTCTGTCGTCTCCTCGATTCGGCAACCCGGCGACAGTTTCTGGAGTCTCAATTGGGGCAACAGCCACGAATTCCGGGATGTTGTTTGCTTGCTCTTTACTGTCTCTATCTAGTTCTGTATCTGAGTATAAATCGCTAGGAACCCGATCGCGCTCCTCTGCTCTTTCTGGATTAAGTGTTAATTGAGACTGTAAACTCTCATTAGCAATTGGCGATCGCCCTTTTGACTCGCCAGCAACCATCGACTTGCCAACACTTTGAGTTGCCAGGGATGCGGGGCAAATAGCTGCAATTGAACAACAAAGCGCTAATACCCTGAAAAATTTGATTTTACAAAACCCTCTGGAAAGTTGCAGGGGCATCACAAGTTATCAATATTAATAGTTATTTACACTTTCCAGCAGGCGTGAGGGCCCCTATTGCAAAGATTAAAATAACTTTATCACTTTTATTTAAGATTTAACTCGTTAATTCAATAGAACTATACTTGACAAAAAGTATATTTTGTGTGTTTTTCAATAATTGATGAAAAAAACTCCGACCTCCACAGGCTAATGCTGTAGGTGGGCGGAGCATTTTATCGAAGCTACGAGTAGATTTTAGATTCTGCGACTGGCTTCGGCTGACTGCGGCGAGGACAAGACGCTCTTGGCATTAGTCGCCAGCGAACAAGTTTTAGATTTGAGACGGAGAGCTTCGCTCACTCCAGAGATTTTAGATTTACTCTCACAGTGAATTTGGAGCTTGAACTAGAATCTAAAATTTTGGGTTTGACCCTAAGCTGTCGGGACACGGTACCGGTTTTTGGGTTGGGTTATCTCAGAAATAGGTGAATTTGGATAGAGCTGATTACATTTTATTGAGCTGCGATCGCAATTCTTCCAACTCAGCATCAATCACCGGACTCGACTCCGAGCTGCTAGCAGCAGTAGTGGCAGTTTTACCCGCTGCCGGCAATTGACCCTGAGACACCGAACCTCCAGCCAGTTGAGCCTTCATCTGAGCCAACTCGTCGTCAACATCGCCCCCACTTTCGAGCAAGCGGAACTGTTCTTCTAAATTGCTACCGCCCGCCGCCAGTTCTGCTGAAGCTCCCGCACGAGCTTCTATCTGCAAAACTTTTTCTTCCATGCGATCGAAAGCTGCCATTGAACTGCCAGTATTTAGGGAGCCAATGGTGTTGTTGAGCTGTTCCTGAGCCTTAGCAGCGGATATCCTCGCCTTGAGCATATCCTTCTTCGTCTTAGCTTCAGAAATCTTGCTCTCCAAACCGATCAAGTTGCGCTTGAGGCTTTCCACCTGACCAGATTGCTGTTCCAGACTGGATTTCAGCGTAGCCGCCGTTTCAGCGTGAGACTTCTTACGCACCAGCGCTTCCCGCGCCAAAGTTTCGTCTCCTTTTTGCAGGGCGAGCCCAGCGCGCTGCTGCCACTGGTTAGACTGGGATTCTGCTTGATTGTACTGAGTTTGGGTGCGCTTTTGGGTGGCGATCGCGCTGGCAACGGCTTGACGCAACTGCACCAAGTCTTCCTGCATATCCGTCACGGACTGTTCTAAAATCTTTTCCGGGTCTTCAGCTTTGTTGACCATATCGTTAAGATTGGCTCTGACGACTCGGCTAATGCGGTCAAATAATCCCATAATGCTATATTTCCTAGGTGAGGTGTACGAGGTAAGCGGAAAGCAGGCTTGAGAGCGCTAGCCCGCAATTGTGAGACTCAGTGGGTCGGATTTTTAGCGCGATTTAGTTTTTGGCAATTTTTACAGACAGATAAATCTAGTTTAAAGCGATCGAGTAAGTGATGCAGGCAAGCTTATTCATGCACCTATCTATTGAGTTTAACTTCGATCCGGGAATTCCCCAACACGCTTGCCGGCTATCGCTAGCTGCACTGTTGCCAAGTTTTTGAGGATTGCAAACTATGGCGCTGCTACTTGGGCTTCAGGATGCAGGCGGCTCGCCCGAGGGCAATTTGGGTGCATTATTATTACCTGGAAGCATTTGTGCTTTCATCGCCTTCAACTCAGCATCGACATCGCCGGCACTTTCGAGAGAGAGAAACTTCTTTTCTAAATCGTTAGTTCCAAGTTCGGCGATGGCTTCGGAGCGAGCTTCTAGCTGCATGACTTTCTCTTCCATTCGTTCAAACGCGCTCAAAGCGCTGCCCGTACTGAGATTTCCCATCATTTCTTGCAGTCTTTCCGATGCTTTTGCCGATCGAGCTCGGGCAATGTACATATCTTTTTTTGATTTTGCCTCAGAAATTTTACTTTCGAGCGATCGCATATTTTCTTTCAGTTGAGTCACCACAGCGTTTTGCTGTCCGAGACTGGCTTTCATCGCCGTTGCCGTTTCTTGATAAGATTTTTTTCGCGTCAGGGCTTCCCGCGCCAAATTTTCCTCGCCTTTTTGCAAAGCTAGCTGCGCCCGCTGGTACCATTCTGCGGCTGTAGACTCAGCTTGAGAGCATTGGCGTTCGGTGCGTTTTTGAGCAGCAATCGCCCCCGCCACCGCTTGTCTGAGCCCAATTAAATCTTCCTGCATATCCATTACAGCCTGTTCCAGAATTTTTTCTGGATCTTCGGCCGCCCCGACCAAACTGTTAATATTGGCTCTAATCACTCGCCACAGGCGATCGAATAATCCCATTTTACCGGCTCTCCCTATTTTCTTAAATTTTATATTTAGAACCACAAAGTGATACCATTTTCGATTTGAGATCGCCCAATAGCAGATTTGAAGAAATGGCAATGAATGATGCAGCTCGTAGTTTGAAGCACCAGCCTGCATTTGCATTTTTTGTCAATTAGTAACTAAATCCGCCTAATCAAACATCTAATACCGATCGCTACCCAGCTTGCTGTGTATATTTTCTTCCTAGTTTTCCCTGTCCCGCAGCCGAGCGAAAAGCCTTCTGCCTTCTTTTGAGCTTAAGCCTTTACCGTTCGCTGCGCCGAAACGTCCCTCAACAAAATACCTTCTTCCTTGTAATTATCACAATTCAAAAACAGATTTAGTGTTAGACAAAACATCCAGCGCGGTTTAGCTTTGTCTAACAATTTAGTTAAAGTTTTTCACCCTTTACCTAAGTTTATGGCTGATAATATTGCGGCTTCACCCCTTTTGCTTGGAGTTCCTTGGCCAAACGTTCTGCTGAGGCAGCATCGTTCAACGCCCCCATTTGGATCTTGACACCCTTTGAGAAATTCCGCACGTAGGCATCGGGAACTGCCGTTCTGGCTTGTTGCAGAGATTTTTCGTTGGTGTAATCGGTGACAACGTAATAGAAACCGTCCGCCGCCCGTGTGGGTCTTCCTAGCGGGGCGGAGGCAGCCGGAGATGCTGTCGCCGGGGCTGTGGCAGCGGGGGATACTGTCGCTGGCAGCTTTGGCGCAGGTTGGGCTGAGGGCGTGGGAGGCAGTGTCGGCAGTGTGGGGACAGACTGGGCGGCGCTGGGGCTGGGACTGGGAAGCAAAGCCGTGCTGAGATTGTTGAGTCCTTGTTCTCTACCTCTGGCTGGATTGCCGTCTTCTGTCGGAATTGGCACAGCCCCGATGGGGGCAGGAGGTGCTGCCGGATTGGGCGGTATCGATGCTTTCGGCGACGGGGAAGCAATCGGGCTGGCTGTCGGCTTGACGTTGCTGAGAGTGCTCAAATCTAGCTCGACAAATTCTTTGGATGCCAGATTCGGAGCTTTTGGCAGTTCTTTGGTGCTGGTATCAATTGCAGTAGCTGTGGGACTCTCATTTGGAGCAGGAGTGGTGCCGCGATCGAGCAAACGGTTGAGCCCAGCGATTTTAGCCAGACTTGACGGGTGCATGACTGCGTAACCCAAGGCTGTGCAAGACATCAGAAACAGCAGCATCGAACTCAGTCCCAAGGGAGTTAACAGACTTGCGGCCAAACTGCGTTCTTCTGCTGGTTCGGCTTTTGGTTCGTCCAAACTTTCGATCAGTTTTTCGCTGGATTCGAGATAATTGTTGGGTGCGGGGCCGCTGCTAGATAATTTTGTACCGCCTCTAGTAGTTACTAGCGGAGAATCGCCCTGAGTACCCGCAATAGATAGGGGCAGCGACAGCGGCTGCTGGGTTTCCTCAGCAGCCGTCGCCTGCTGGTTTTGGGCCTGCTGTTGCTCGGTTGCGGCTGCTTGCTTGCCACTGCGAACTGATGGCGACACCCACTGCTCGGCACGCCGCCTGTGCCTTCTATATGTTGTCAGCTCTGCTTCTAGGTTGACATCCATACACCCCAGGACTGCTTGTAAAGCAGGCTTGATTGGGGTTGAGGAAGATTGATGATTTGGGGATTCCACCGAAGAACGCTTACTCATTAGCAAAACTCCTACCGCCTCTGAATTGATTTTAATGTTTAGATTCTAAAGATAAACAAGAAGCTTGAAAACTTGCCTATCCTATGATTAGCTGGTTTTGCCGTCAAGGTAACTGCTGCCCTTGAGCTTGCTGTCGGTAGCCGACAGCTATCTTTTCAGTTGACAACTTAACTGTTGCTGCGTACTGCTGGTCGATCGCACAGGCTCTCAGCAGATTTTGGCATTCGTAGCAAGGGTTTATTCATAACTTCTCATAGTCATTGCGTATTTGTGCTTTTTCTTGATCCCTGACCCTTTATAAACTTTTAACCTGTCTTTTTCGCTACAAAATGAGGACAGACTGAGGCAATTGTTTCTATATATAACAAGATTATAAATAAATTATAAAATTTAATTGTGTGCCGGGGATCGCTATAACCCAGACAGGATAAAGGCTGGGATGCTCTAGAGGCTGCAAGCTCTACACAGGAGAATTGGAGATGAAAATGATTTCCCTAAGAACTTTTATGAAAACCTCCTTAACTTCAGCTTGTCGTCACTGCCGCCACTATACCCCTGAGGGGAGACGCGGGGGAATTTGCGCTTTGCTGAGCGTACCTGTTCAAAGTCAGTGGAAGGCTTGTTCTTTAGCCGTCGCGCCTTTTGGGCCGTCTTGGGAAAATATAGGAGAAATTGAACTGTGGCAAGAACAGGCTGTGACGTTGCAGGAGGCCGCCGTCACTGCTGGATCTTCGCGCAATGCCTGCCAGTTAACAGGCACAACATTAACCGAAAAATCCGCAGCAGCACTCTCGGTTTAGTCCGCAGCAGGACAAATTAACCCAAGTTTACTGACTCCTTATACTTACTGTTTTGGACGATCGCCTGAATTCGACTTTACCAAGTCCTAGAAATCAGCACCTGCTTTCCTATGAACGATCGCCTCAAAAAAACAGATGTCTCTGTCCAGCTATGGCAGCCAAGGATATTGACTGAAATCTGGTTCCCGTTTTTCCAAAAAGGCTTGTTTGCCTTCGGCACCTTCCTGGGTCATATAGTACAGCAAAGTGGCATTTCCAGCCAGTTCTTGCAGACCGGCTTGACCGTCGCAGTCGGCATTAAAAGCAGATTTTAAACAGCGAATCGCGATCGGACTTTTTGAAAGAATTTCGCTAGCCCACTGCATCCCTTCTGGTTCGAGTTGTTCGACGGGGACGACGCAGTTGACTAAACCCATTTCTAGAGCTTGCTGCGCGCTGTATTGGCGGCACAAAAACCAAATTTCTCGGGCTTTCTTCTGGCCGACTGCTCTGGCGAGATAGCTGGCTCCGAATCCACCGTCGAAACTGCCGACTTTTGGGCCGGTTTGTCCGAAAATAGCATTGTCAGCCGCGATCGTCAAGTCGCAAATTAGGTGTAAAACGTGACCGCCGCCGATCGCATATCCTGCAACTAAAGCAATCACAACTTTGGGCATCGATCGAATCAACTTCTGCAAGTCGAGCACGTTCAATCGGGGTATACCACCTTCGTCTACATATCCCGCACTACCCCGCACGCTTTGATCGCCACCGGCACAAAAGGCGTATTTGCCGTCTGTATGAGGCCCCGCACCAGTGAAGAGGACAACACCGATTTTTGTGTCTTCGCGGGCATCAGTAAAGGCATCGCAGAGTTCCTGCACGGTTTTGGGACGAAAAGCGTTCCGTTTGTGAGGTCGATTGATCGTAATTTTGGCGGTGCCGCCACTTTTTTGATAGAGAATGTCTTCGTAAGTTTTGGCGGTTTTCCATTCAATTTGCATAATCAATCAGTCGATTTTAGATTTTAGATTTTAGATTTTAGATTTACTCGGCAGATGAGTCTGGGAGCAGGAACTTTATTCTAAAATTGGGGGTGAGCATCCACTGATATCATGTCCGAAGAGAATGACCGTACTAAGATTTGTGCGATCGTTCGGACTTCAGTCCTGGGATGGATGCGGACTAAAGTCCTCACTACAAACCTTTTTTATTCCGGGTCATTGACGGGACATGATATTACTCAACAGCGTCGGGGCTTGTCACCGTTTATTCCGGGTCAAGTTGAGATTTGAGACCGAGCTGGGGCGATCGAGCCAGGAATAATTCGCTTTTAGATTTTAGACGGATTCGGTTCAATGAGATACAAAGGTCGATCGACTCTTGGGAAAAAAAATTAAGCGGGAGTGGTGGCAAAAACCGACTTGTTCGCCAAAATAAACTGTGCAGCGCTCTTGTTGCCGGTTAAACAACCCGGTTTTTGATGCAAGAGCGCGAAATTCCCGTCTCCAATGGCAAGAGCGTCAATTTGGGGACGGAGCAAATAATTTATATGCGGTGAATTATTTCCGCGTTAACAGAGACAGCAGGTGTTTTGCTGCTTTGGCAAATACCGGATCGCGAGACTCAAATTCGCTGGGATCTAGTAAAGCTTTAACTTCGGCAAAGTCTTCTTGGTTGAGAGTTCCTTCTTTGGTAAATAAAGTGTCTACGACTGCGATGTGTCTGGAGTCGAGGCCGAGCCGATTGCCGATCGACTGTAGGTACATTTGCTCTCTCAAATCGATGTGTCCGTCTACGGCTGACATTTCGTAGCCGGAACCGATCAGCAACAGCTTTTCTGATTCTGAGAAGAAGGCTGTCAGCGTTAGCAGTTCTGTGGGGTTGAAGTAAACCTGCTGTTTGGAGACTCCTTTGACAAGGCGCTGAATTAGTTCTATCCGATCGGGGTCGCCAGCAGCAAAGGCTTTGAGAGTCTTTTGCAGCCGTTCTTCTTCTTCAACTGCGATCGTCCTGTCGATAATCATCACTCCGCGCAGGATGGAAATCAGAGCAGTCAGAAACACTACCAAAGGAGTGATATCTTGTTCGCGGAGCTTTTGCCGACTAATCCGCGACAACAGCTCAACAACTTCAGTGCTAATCAGGGTGGTGTCCATAATTTTAAATTACTCTGGATGGGCTGTGGTGTAAATTTTTTTCGCGATTTTAAGTGTTTTCAGCTAGGTAAGTATGCCATAAATTCCCCAAAAAACTTGTTTTATTAGCGATCACACTTATTCTATCCACAGCAAGTGGATAAGTAAGACAATGTTAAGTGTTTTGAATTGCGTAGGTATACTGTGAATTTGCCAACTGAGCCGTTGTCTGTTAGTGATTCTAATTATGCTATTCACAAACATTGGATGAGTAGGGCCCTGTTTCTGGCACAAGCAGCCGGTGATGCGGGTGAAGTTCCGGTGGGTGCTGTGATTGTTGACGGTACTGGCAAATTGATTGCCGAAGCCCAAAATCGGCGAGAGCGAGATTGCGATCCCACTGCTCATGCTGAAGTCTTGGCTTTGCGGGCGGCGGGCAAAGTTTTGCAAGACTGGCATCTCAACCAATGTACGCTCTACGTGACGCTGGAGCCTTGCCCGATGTGCGCTGGTGCGATCGTCCAAGCTCGGATCTGTCTGCTGGTATATGGAGCTGATGACCCAAAAACTGGCACAATTCGGACGGTGGCTAATCTTCCAGATAGCGCGCCTTCGTGTCACCGATTACAGGTGCTCGGCGGTATTATGGAGTCTGTTTGTCGAGATCAGTTGCTGGCTTGGTTTGAAGCCCGCCGTTCAATTTAACAGGTAAAATTTTTGACTCTCGATCGACAATGTTTAATCGAACTTGGCTATATAACTGAAATAATAGATCGGTAATTGCCCGATCGAGCTTTGTCGGTGGTTGAGTCCGCCCAAAAACGGATACTTGCTTGCCGACACTTGTCGCGGTGAACAGCAGATTTTAGACGAAGAGTTCAAATTCCCAGATTCATCTGTGACATAAATCTAAAATCTAAAATCTAAAATCTAAAATCCGTTGACGGCTGTGCGGTAGTCGTGTTGGATAGGATCGTGTTTTGCCTGTTACAGATTATCGGTTTTGGGGGCGATCGGGCGATCGGCAAAATGCCAATACCAAAAGTGTCCCCATCGAAAGACTAAAGATTTGCCAAGCAACATATCTTTAGACTCTATATATCGATATAGCAGGGTAATTGCCATGCGTCATACTGCCGCGATCGCCATTGAGTCCAGTAAATCATCTCTAGTGAAGCCAATGCCTGCCAAGGTAGCATCTAATACCTCCCGCGTTTCTCCTTGGTTAACCTCCTTGTTTTATCCGCTAGGTCACTATATTGTCCTACCGTTTTATTTTGGCAAGATTGAGATTACCGGACAGGAGCATTTGCCGAAGCACGGGCCTGTAATCTTAGCTCCGACGCATCGCTCCCGGTGGGATGCGCTGATGATGCCCTATTCAACGGGACAAAAGGTGACTGGACGCGATTTGCGGTTTATGGTAACTGCTGATGAAGTCAAAGGAGTCCAAGGTTGGTTCATCAGACATTTGGGAGGTTTTCCTGTCGATATCCGGCATCCAGCGGTTAGCAGTCTTCGTTACGGGTTGGAGTTGCTTCTCGATCGACAAATGTTAGTGATTTTTCCAGAAGGTGGTATTTTTCAGGATGGCGAAGTTCACCCTCCTAAGCCTGGATTGGCTCGTTTGGCCATGCAAGCGGAGTTGAACACCCCTGGTTTGGGGGTGAAAATTGTACCTATGAGTATTCGCTACCGCCCGCGAATTCCTCGATGGCGTTCGAGGGTGAAAATTGCGATCGGTGCTCCGATTTGTGTGGCAGATTATGCTAATGGTGGTAGTGGAAAAAAAGAAGCAAAATTGTTGACGGCTGAACTAGAAATGGCTCTTAAAACTCTTGATGACAGCTAACAGTTGTCAGTTGACAGTTGACAGTTAAGCGAAGAAGGAAGAAGGAAGAGAGAAAAAAGAAAAAGTAATTGTGATATAATATTTTTTGGTGCTGTTGAGAACTGCGGCACTTATTTTAGTTTGTTATGTCTATATTATTTGTATTAAGAGTCAGCATTAATGGATGGCGTTTTGAACTTTAAGCCTGGTCAAATTGTCAGTTTAGAATGTGGAGATGCCTGCTTGCATTCAGAGGTAATTCAAGTAGTTGAAGCGCGTCAGATTTGTTGGGTGCGCCCTTTGATGTTGGTTGGATTGGTGTCGCAGCAATGGCCGGAAAAATACACTTTATCTGATTTGCGGGATGGTGCTGATTTGCTGTGGCCGCTGAGTTTGTTTCGGGCGGCGCTGGATACCGAGGTGATTTCGCTGTTGACCCAGTTGCAGTCTATGGACTCCGATCGCAAGGATAGCACGATCGCCTCTCGGCAACTTAGAGATTTTGTCGATCGAGTTTGGGCGGCTTTTCCCAGTGCTTTTAATTAAAAAGACACGGCGGTTGAAACCGCGTCGATACAAACAAAACCTGCACTTCGACAAGCTCAGCGACCACCTCCGCAGGTTGAAGAAAACCGGGCGGTTTCAACCGCGTCGATACAAACAAAACCTGCACTTCGACAAGCTCAGCGACCACCTCCGCAGGTTGAAGAATACACGGCGGTTGAAACCGCGTCTACATAAACAAAACCTGCACTTCGACAAGCTCAGCGACCACCTCCGCAGGTTGAAGAATACACGGCGGTTGAAACCGCGTCTACACAAACAAAACCTGCACTTCGACAAGCTCAGCGACCACCTCCGCAGGTTGAAGAAAACACGGCGGTTTCAACCGCGTCGATACAAACAAAACCTGCACTTCGACAAGCTCAGCGACCACCTCCGCAGGTTGAAGAAAACCGGGCGGTTGAAACCGCGTCGATACAAACAAAACCTGCACTTCGACAAGCTCAGCGACCACCTCCGCAGGTTGAAGAATACACGGCGGTTGAAACCGCGTCTACACAAACAAAACCTGCACTTCGACAAGCTCAGCGACCACCTCCGCAGGTTGAAGAATACACGGCGGTTGAAACCGCGTCTATACAAACAAAACCTGCACTTCGACAAGCTCAGCGACCACCTCCGCAGGTTGAAGAATACACGGCGGTTGAAACCGCGTCTATACAAACAAAACCTGCCTCCGCAGGTTGAAGAAGGTTCTTATCTTAGCTGAAAATACTTAAAATACCGCGTGTGAAAGCTCTGCTGGATTAAGATTATTATGAATCACTTCACCGTCGCGGAACCAGACAACACGGCGAGTTTGTCGCGCTACTTCCGGTTCGTGAGTTACCATGACTACAGTCATGCCGGCTTCATTGAATTCTGTAAAAATATCCATTACTTCTTGAGTAGTTTTCGTATCCAATGCACCAGTCGGTTCATCTGCAAGTAATAATACAGGACGATTGACAATTGCGCGGGCTATCGCAACTCGCTGCTGCTGTCCTCCTGATAGTTGATTGGGTTTATTTTTCAGCCGACTTTCTAGCCCGACTTTCGTTAAAGATTCCTCTGCACGTTCGCGTCTTTCTGCTGCGGGAATACCTGCATAAACCATCGGTAACATGACATTTTCTAATGCTGTTAGTTGAGCTAGCAGGTGAAATTGTTGGAATACAAAACCTAATTTTAAATTGCGAATTCCGGCTAATTCTCCTTCCGGCATTTGGGCGACATCTACGCCGTCTAGGTAGTAACTGCCGCTTGTAGGTCGATCGAGACAACCGATAATATTCATAGCTGTAGATTTGCCTGAACCCGACGCGCCCATAATTGAGCAATACTCTCCTTGCTTTACTGTCAAGCTGATCCCGTTGAGGGCGCGCACTTCCAAGTCGCCGATGCCGTAGACTTTGGTTACGTCTTGTAGACCGAGGATGACGGGTTTTGAGGTGTCTTGCTGGTGGAGGTCTTGCTTGGTCTGGGTTTGTAGTTCAGGCATTTGTTTTTATGTGCGATCGACACAACTGATTACTAACTTAACACTTCTGAGCGGTTTTCGGGGGTAAAAGGGCGATGTTTGGACGGTTGCGGGACTTATGCACGGGTGGTGAGAAACCGGGTTTCTACGAGTTTGGCATTGGGTGGCGAGAAATTACACAAGAAACCCGGTTTCTGAAATCTGCGACGTGGGCGAGAAACCGGGTTTCTACGAGTTTTGCATTTGGTAACGAGAAATTACGCAAGAAACCCGGTTTCTGAAATCTGCGACGTGGGCGAGAAACCGGGTTTCTACGAGTTTTGCATTTGGTAACGAGAAATTACGCAAGAAACCCGGTTTCTGAAATCTGCGACGTGGGCGAGAAACCGGGTTTCTACGAGTTTTGCATTTGGTAACGAGAAATTACGCAAGAAACCCGGTTTCTGAAATCTGCGACGTGGGCGAGAAACCGGGTTTCTACGAGTTTTGCATTTGGTAACGAGAAATTACGCAAGAAACCCGGTTTCTGAAATCTGCGACGTGGGCGAGAAACCGGGTTTCTTCGAGTTTTGCATTTGGTGGCGAGAAATCTCCGAAGAAACCCGGTTTCTAAAATCTGCGACGTGGGCGAGAAACCGGGTTTCTTCGAGTTTTGCATTTGGTAACGAGAAATCTCCGAAGAAACCCGGTTTCTAAAATCTGCGACGTGGGCGAGAAACCGGGTTTCTTCGAGTCTTGCATTTGGTGGCGAGAAATTACGCAAGAAACCCGGTTTCTGAAATCTGCGACGTGGGCGAGAAACCGGGTTTCTACGAGTTTGGCATTTGGTAACGAGAAATTACGCAAGAAACCCGGTTTCTGAAATCTGCGATGTGGGCGAGAAACCGGGTTTCTACGAGTTTTGCATTTGGTGGCGAGAAATTATGCAAGAAACCCGGTTTCTGAAATCTGCGACGTGGCATAAAAAACTTACGTTCATATCACAGGTTGTCTAGTTTTGCCAATTCTTTCTCGGCAAATTTGCGGACTTGTTCATCTGGATCGTTGGCAAATCGATCGCGAAGTATTTCTAAGGTTTTTGGGCGATCGGGGTATTGCTCAACTATACTTTCAAGTGCTGTTTGTCGCGAATTATCTTGGAATTTGTGCTTGCGTTCAAAAGGATCATTAACAGCAATATCACACAATAATTCAAATATCTCTGGTTCATCTTTCCACCCCCCTGCTAATTCTTGGACTGCTGCACATCGCACAAATAAATCATCGTCAGATTGAGCGCATTGTTTGAAAAAATGTAAGGTTTCTGGGTTATCTTTCCACCCCCGTGCTAATTCTTGGATGGCTGCATATCGCACAGGAAAATTATCGTCAAATTGAGCGCGTTGCTTGAGAAAAGGTAATGTTTCTGGGTCATTTTTCCACCCCCATGCTATTTCTATCACTGCTGAAGAGCGCACATTTTGATCGTCGTCAGATTGAGCGCATTGTTTGAGCCAAGGCAATGTTTCCAGGTCATCTTTCCACCCCCGTGCTATTTCTTGGACTGCTGCACTTCGCACAGACGAATCATCGTCAGATTGAGCACATTGTTTGAGCCAAGGTAAGGTTTCCGGGTCATCTTTCCAAGCAAAGGCGATCGCACTTATTGCTTGAGTGCGAATTTTACTAACTAAATTCACCTGTTCTCCAAAATATTTATTATAATAGTAATTTAGGTCGTACTTCCTTAACTCTTTTAAGCGTTTAAGCAATTGACTATCAACCTCAGCAATCTCCTTCCTATCCCTCACCTCATCCAAACACTTCGCCGCCAAAAACAGATTGGTAAACTTTTGGGATTCCCCATCCTCATCCATCAGAAACTCAATCAATTCCCCTGTCAACTTTCCAGCAATCAATCCCGCAATCAAACACAAAACTTCTTGCCAAGATTCATCATGCCAGTGCGGGGCGAAAACTTCTGTTTTCAATTCATCCAGCGAGAGTTCTAGAGCCTGAACCCTATTCACTACTTGCGATGCACAGAAATATTCCAAAAAAGTTCGGTGTATAAAACCGTAATTATCCGCACCCAAATAACATAAAATAAAGTTGCGGGTTCGCAGTTGATTAATTATCAACCTTGCCCGCTCAGTCGATCGATCGAAATCTTTCTGTTTCAGATATCCTGTCAGAATATTCTCCAAATCTTCGGCGCTAATGATATTGCCAGCCAACCCTTCAGGTGCTGCTTGCATTTTCCACGCGACTCGCCGCAGCATTTCTTGCTTGTCTTTAGCATCAATCGTTTTTGGATCGAGCCTGCTATCCTCTACTAAAGACCTTTCTACATCCCATTGATACAGCAATACCCGCGAAGCTTGATTGTAGAGTTCCGCCCTGTCTCTCGGCAATTCTTGACTGCGATTCAAAATTGCCATAATGGTCAACAATAACGGATTTCCTGCTAAATCTCGAATCGTTGATGAATACTCCAGTGCTTTTTTCATGCGCTGACTAATTCGCGCTTTTTCCCTATCATCACTAAAAGTCAATTCATGCCAGCGGTGCACAAAATCCTGAATTTGTTCCGCATTCAAATCTTGGAGAATAAACTGATGAAACCCCGCATCTTTCAACCGTTGAGCTTTGTAACCAATAATCCGAGATGTGACAATCACTCGCACGCGCGGATACTCGTTGGTAAACCGATGAATCGCGGTAATTACATCTTCTCGTTTTCCAGAATCGAAAATTTCATCTAATCCGTCAAACATCACTACGGCGTCGCCTGCTTTAAGCTGTTCGTGCAATTGATGCTGATTTAAGTCACAAATAAAACCAGAATCTTTATGGCAAAATTCAAGGAAGTTTTTGCATTTTCCTGATTCCATGTTGCGAATGTAAATCCGCAATTCTATTAGCAGCGGAATCGGGAGAGATGTGACGCTATTTAAGGGTGATCGCGCCCAAGTTAATGCTAAGCATTGTAACAGAGTAGATTTGCCGGAACCTGGATCGCCTAAAATCACAATGTACGGATAATTTGCCTTGTCGTTGATGACATCTAACACGGAGACGATCGCCTGAGAGAGATAACCGCGCCGATATTTCTCTAAATTTTCAAGTTCGATCGCCTCTAATCGATCGCTATCTTGCAGCCGCCGTTGATATTCTTTAGGGATTTCGTAAGCTTGGGGCAGAAATGACTCGTAAATCGATCGCACATCTTGAAAAATAAAGACTTGCCAAACCTTCAGCTTGGCGCGATAATCATAGGTATTCGCATCGACGCTGCTTAAATCGAGATTGCTGTAATGCTTGCACAGAGCGTTTTGATATTCCCTCAAGTTAAAATCGGGGATAATCCCCGCCATCTCTTTGGTGTTTTTCTGAATGCTGTCGAGATTTTGAGCATTCAAGATATCCCGCAAGTCTTTTGAGTCAAAGAGAATTTCTTGAACTTCGGCGAGATACTGATTGGCGATGGTTTTCCACTTAAATCTGGCCGGCAGAGGTGCTAAATCGAGTTGAGTCCAGGTTTGTTCGAGAAGTTCTGCATCGAGGGATTCGCGATCGCTCTCAAAGGCTTTACCTAAAATTTCTTTAACTGACTTGTTGCCGATAAACTTTTTAACATCTTTAATATACACCTTA
Source organism: Microcoleus sp. bin38.metabat.b11b12b14.051 (assembly GCF_013299165.1). Classification (NCBI taxonomy): domain Bacteria; kingdom Bacillati; phylum Cyanobacteriota; class Cyanophyceae; order Oscillatoriales; family Microcoleaceae; genus Microcoleus; species Microcoleus sp. bin38.metabat.b11b12b14.051. Next base: position 54,407 of record NZ_JAAFKD010000032.1, on the reverse strand, counting down.
ATCTGTTCTTGGGAAAGTCCGCCGATTTTCAACTGTTGTTGTACCAACTCCAAAAACTTTTTAAGGGCTTTACCCGCTGCGACTTGTCGGGGGTCTTTTTCGCCAAACAAGACGTTTTTTAGGGAATCTTTAAAAAAATCTTTTACCAAATCCTTTGCGCCGTCTACTGCCAACTCTTCTAAGATGGGTTGGACGAGAATGCCTGCTGCTTGTGTCACTCCCCAGAGCATAAGCCAATCAATCATAAAGCTAGCTCGAATATAAATTTATGTTTATAATATAGTATATTTTTGTCATTGCGAGCGAAACGAAGTGAAGCGAAGCAATCGCAGGGGTTATGATTGCTTGACATTCTGTTGTACCTCTAGGTTTATTTTCCCGTATCTACTACTTCGAGAAATACTGAGTCTTGGCGATTGCTTCGCGGGGACGCTCGCAATGACAGATTTTAATTATAGCGTTTCTCAGAAAGATGAGGTATGCTAAATTATGCTACAACCCGTACAGCAGCAAGCTTTTCAGGTCAAAATTCATCCGCGAATTAATGTGAGAAAGGCTATAGGTGCGTGCCAAAAAACATAAATATGTCATTGCGAGCGAAACGAAGTGAAGCGAAGCAATCGCAGGGGTTATGATTGCTTGACATTCTGTTGTACCTCTAGGTTTATTTTCCCGTATCTACTACTTCGAGAAATACTGAGTCTTGGCGATTGCTTCGCGGGGACGCTCGCAATGACAGATTTTAATTAGGTGCGTGCCAAAAAACATAAATATGTCATTGCGAGTGAAACGAAGTGAAGCGAAGTAATCGCAGGGGTTATGATTGCTTGACATTCTGTTGTACCTCTAGGTTTATTTTCCCGTATCTACTACTTCGAGAAATACTGAGTCTTGGCGATTGCTTCGCTAAGAGTTCGCAATGATAAATCCTGGTTATTTGCAGCCTAAAAATAGTTACATTTTTATATATTTTTGGCTACTTTCTTGTGCTATACTCTAATAATGGGAGTGGACGCAATTTTAAAATTAACGCACGAATTTCTATTATCTAATAATACCATATCAAAGGGAAGAAGTAAAGCCGTCAACCTCAAAAAAATGAAAAAAATTTGAGATATAATTAAAAAAAGTAAAGCGCAAAAATCGTCAATCAAGTTGAAATAGGCAAGTAGTGACAATTATGACATACGACTACGATTTGTTTGTGATAGGTGCAGGTTCCGGCGGATTGGCGAGTTCCAAGCGGGCGGCATCCTACGGGGCGAAAGTGGCGATCGCCGAAAATGACTTAGTAGGCGGCACCTGCGTCATTCGCGGCTGTGTCCCCAAAAAACTCATGGTGTACGCCTCTACATTTTCGCACCTGTACGAAGATGCGATCGGCTACGGTTGGAGCCCAGTAGAACCCAGTTTCAACTGGGAAAAACTCGTCACCACCGTAGACACTGAAGTCCGACGGCTGAGCAAACTGCACATTAGCTTCCTCGAAAAAGCTGGAGTTGAATTGATCTCAGGATACGCCAAATTTATCGACTCCCATACTGTCGAAGTTGGTGACAAAAAATACACGGCTGCTAAAATCTTAATTGCTGTCGGTGGCGAAGCTCACAGAATTGATATTCCTGGTATCGAACACGCGATTACTTCCCGCGAAATCTTCCTGTTAAAAGAGCAGCCGAAACGGTTGGCAATTTTGGGCGGCGGTTACATTGGTGTTGAATTTGCTTGCATTATGAACGGGTTGGGAAGTGAGGTAACTCAAATCATCCGGCGCGATCGCATTTTGCACTACTTTGACGAAGAAATTCGCGCCAACGTCCAAGAAGGCATGGTTAAGCATGGCATTAATTTTGTCACAGGAAGCTCGATCGCCCAAATCGAAAAAACCCCAGAAGGCCTAAAATTAACACTGTCGGGAGAATCAACAGAAACCTTGACAGTAGATGCGGTTTTGTGCGCTACGGGACGTTTGCCGAATTTGGAAAAATTGGCTTTGGAAAATGCGGGAGTTGAAACCGAAAAAGGTGCGATCGCAGTTACGAAAGACAGCCGCACCAATCAACCACACATTTTTGCTGTCGGAGATTGCACCAACCGGATTAATCTAACACCAATTGCGATCGCCGAAGGACGCGCTTTTGCCGATACGGAATTTGGCAATAATCCCAGAGCAATCAGTTACGAAAATGTCGCATCAGCCGTGTTTTCCCAGCCGGAAGCTGCTACAGTCGGCTTAAGTGAAGAGGAAGCCAGAACTAAATTTGGTGACTCAATTAAGTGCTACACAGCTAAATTCCGGCCGATGTTTCACGCTTTGACAGGCGCAGATGAGAAGACTTTTGTCAAGTTAGTTGTTGAAACTAATACTGACAGAGTTTTGGGCGTGCACATGGTTGGCAAAGACGCGGGCGAGATTATTCAAGGAATGGCGATCGCCGTTAATATGGGAGCTACGAAGAAAGATTTCGATGCAACTATTGGCATTCATCCATCAACTGCGGAAGAGTTTGTAACTTTGCGGTAAAGCTAAAATCGGAATGCAGCAATCAGGAAACGGCATTGCCGTTTCCCTCCTTCTTCAACCCGCGGAGGCGCGTGAGTGTCTGTGTAGACGCGGTTTCAACCGCCGTCTGATCTACCTAAAGCTAAAATCGGGAAACGGCAAAATCAGGAAACGGCAATGCCGTTTCCCTCCTTCTTCAACCCGCGGAGGCGCGTGAGTGTTTGTGTAGATGCGGTTTCAACCGCCATCTGATCTACCCGTCGGATCTTCAACCCGCGGAGGCGGGTTTTGTCTATGTCGATGCGGTTTCAACCGCCGTCCTATCTACCATCCTATCTACCCGCAGCCCCAGAAAAAAAGAATTTTCAATCCTTTGAACCTTTTTCGCACTTGTCCTGTCTAAACCCCTCAGATAACGAACAGGTGGAGGAGACTTCACAGGTGTTAGGTGTGCCAGCCAATGTTTTAATCGATGATTGTTCCGACTCCGACTTAGTTGATCGATGCTTAAAGGGCGATCGTACTTGCTTTCGCCACCTTTACCAACGCTACCAACAAAAAGTCAGGTCAACCCTTTACCAACTCTGCGGTGCATCACTTCTAGACGACTTAACGCAAGAAGTATTCCTGCGAGTCTGGAAAGGATTACCCAAACTCAAACACCAGGAAAACTTTTCAACTTGGCTGTATCGCATCACTTGGAACGTCGCATCAGACCAAAGACAAGCCTTTGCTAAACAGCATTCCTTTGACTCCCAACTCAAAAATCAAGAAACAATCGATCGCGTTATTCTCAAAGATAACACATCCAACTTGATGCAGTTGCACTATCAAGATTTAGTGCAGCGAGGACTGGAGCAATTGAGCTTTGAACACCGCAGCGTTTTGGTACTGCACGACTTAGAAGACATCCCGCAAAAAGAAGTAGCCCAAATCTTGGGACTGCCAGCGGGAACAGTCAAATCTCGCGTGTTTTATGCCAGAAATTCTGTGCGGCAATTTTTGCAAAAACAGGGGGTTGAGGAACTATGAACGATGAAAATAGCGACAGAAAATTAGTTAGTTTTTTAAAGCAATATCGCCCTAATGTTCCGGATGCTGCCCCCGACTTTGAGCAAAAAGTTTTAGCAGCAATACAGAGGAATGACGCGGCGTCAGAGCTAAATCATCTAGGGGATTCGCAATTTATTGAATCTTGTAAAAGTTCAAAAAAATTCAGATTTTCCCAATGGACTCTTCCTGCTGGAATCGCCGCTGCTCTGCTAGTTTTTGGATCTGGTTATCGCGCCCTAGTTACCGCACAATTACACGCCGATGAGGCGGCGCACCTAGAAGCATTTATGGTAAATAATTGGGAGGGTGTATTGAACGATTCTCACACCGAAAACTTGCTCGATTGCCCGCAAACAGACTGGTTGACTCTCAGCACTGCTGCTGATAGCGAAACGCCCACAAATAACTAATCTCAAACAGGTAATATTTTATGTCTATTCGCCGAATTTCAGCCATAGCTCTTTTAATGTTTGCCCTCGGCACTACAGCCGCTGCAACCGCAGCTCCCAGCCCCGACCAACCGGAAAATATTGCCCAAAACCAGCGTCCAAATCGAGCTGGTGGCAAAGAAAACGGGCTGTTCGACAAACTTAATTTAAGCGCCGATCAAAAGCAGAAAATGCAGGCAGTTCGCGATCGCTACAAAGACCAGGTTTCCCAGCGAATGCAAGCAGTCCGCCAAACCAGACAAGAATTGGAAACAATGATGTCGGGCACCACAGCAAATGTCAGCCAAATCCGCGACAAACACCGCCAAATCATAGGATTGACACAGCAGTTGCAAGAGCTGCGATTTGAAAATACGCTAGCCATGCGGGAACTCCTCACCGCCGAACAGCGCACCCAATTATCTCAACTGATGCAGCAGCGCCGGGAAGCTGCTAAAACCAGAAAACAAAACAGTCAAAAAGCCCAATAATCTCCACCGCTACCCACTGCACACCCTACTAAAAAATCAACTTGTAGCCGTGTGCAACGCGCTCCTCGATCATTTAAGTTAAAATACATCCAGTAAAACGAGACAAACTTTGGAGACTTTGACTCGAAGAGATACGAGTTATGGGGTGGATTACAAGGAAATGAAGTAGAGATTAAGAGGATTTAACCGCAGAGAGCGCTCTTGGCGCAGAGAGGGGAGGGATGAGGCAAAACCCTCGCAACACTCTTCCCTCTGCGCCCTCTGCGCCCTCTGCGGTTAAAAACTCTTCTCTTCCCTCACCTGTGGCACAATTTAATACAATTAGTTGGTAAATCTCATAAAATTTTTTGGATGAATTTACAAAACGATTCTAGTTACATTTATTTACACGGATTTGCTTCAACTCCAGATTCAATTAAGGCTAAATATTTTCGCGATCGCTTTTATTCCCTAGGAATTGACCTCAAAACTCCCGATCTCAATCACAATGATTTTTCGCGCCTCACTCTCACGCGCCAATTAGACCAAATAGAAACAGAATTTCTGCAAACCCAATCCACGGAATCTGTAGAAAATGTAAAAAAACTAGAGGAAGTTACCATCATTGGCTCTAGTTTTGGCGGACTGACAGCGGCTTGGCTGGCCCAGCGACAACTATCAGTAAAACAAATAGTTTTGCTAGCACCGGCTTTTCAATTTCTCTCCCACTGGCTGCCACAGTTAGGACAGCAACAGTTAGAAAAGTGGCAGTCTGAGAAATATTTGCCAGTTTACCACTACGGCGAACAGCGTTATCTGCCGTTAAATTATCAGTTTGTGGCAGATATGGGTCAATACCCTGAAGAAAAATTAATGCGACCAGTCCCTACGTTAATTCTGCACGGTAAGCATGATACGATCGTACCGATTCAAGCTAGCAGAAGTTTTTCCGAGCATCGTCCCTGGGTGAAATTAATCGAACTAGAGGACGATCATTCTTTGGGAAATGTCCTAGATGAAATTTGGGAAGCGATACCAAAGTTTTGCCAATTCAAATAATAAAACTTGACGGCGCCAAAAATTGATAGCAGCCCCCGCATCCTGTCGTGGAAAGCACCAATTAGAGACGACTGTTCAATCTCCCAGATTTACTTGCAGGAAAGTAAATCTCAAATCTCAAATCGACTGACAAAATTGCAAGTTTCAACAATCAAATGACTGAACAAAATAAATCGACTCGCACCTTAGCCGTTGACATTGGCGGAAGTGGCATCAAAGTTATGGTTTTGGACGCTGAAGGTGAACCCCTAACTGAACGCAGCCGTTTAGAAACGCCTCAACCACCCAAGCCCGAACCTGTACTAGAGACGATCGCCTCTTTGGCCAGCGGACAAGGCGAATTTGACCGAGTATCCGTCGGTTTTCCCGGCGTTGTGTGTCGCGGCATCATCAAAACCGCAGTCAATTTAGATCCGTCTTGGATAGATTTTGACCTAGCAACTACTCTCAAAGATCGCTTGGGAAAACCAGTGCGAGTAGCTAACGATGCCGATATTCAAGGATTGGGTTCAATTGCCGGGACGGGAGTAGAATTAGTAATTACCCTCGGCACCGGTTTCGGTTCTGCCTTATTTGTCGATGGTATCTTGGTGCCAAATCTCGAATTAGGGCATCACCAGTTTCGCAAAGGGGAAACTTACGAACAGCAACTAGGGCGTTTGGCCTTAGATACCGTAGGTGCCAAAAGGTGGAACCGCCGTCTGGAAAAAGCACTCACCTCTCTGCAAAATCTCTTTAACTGCGATCGCATTTACATCGGCGGTGGCAATACAAAAAAAATTGCTTTTGATTTACCGCCCCAGGTTAAAATAGTACCGAATGTCAGCGGGTTGTTGGGCGGAATTGCTTTGTGGCGCGATTGAATAAACTTTCTGGCAAAACTGCCCGTTTATATCAAAGAAACCCGGTTGTTTACTACGATTAAAAGCAATAATCTTGTAGTTTTACAAACAACCCGGTTTCTGTATCCCAGACAGTGGATTTGGTTTTTGGCTGGTGTGGCGATCGCCATTTCTAACAATTATTCCCCAGCCATCGGCTCGCGGTAGCGTTTGGGTTCATCCTTGCGAAACAGATTAAGCAAGCCGAGGAGGCCCAACAAACCCAAAGCACCCCAGTGATTGTTGTCGCCCTTGCTTTCTTGAAACGGAGTTGTATCTAAAATCACTCGATTAGAACCATTATTGTTCTGTGCTGGAGCGGAATTAGTTTGAGCCGAGGCGGGCATTGCTGAAGGGAGAACAGCCACACTCAAAGCTATCAGGGTAGCGGTGGCATTTTTACAGAGATGCGAAGAATTAACTTTCATAGTTGGTTTCCAAATGTCAGCAGTTACTTTATCAAAATAATCAATTTGCAGCAGCCCCCACATCAATCGACCGACAGAAACTCAATTACCTCTTGCCTCTTGCTTTTGAGATAGAAAAGGCTATATCCTAAGTTTAGATGCCTTTGATACAGCAAAAGTAAGTCGGGATGCTGCAAACATTTCAGCAGCGATGTAAAAAAATAAAATTTTTGCATTCGTAATTGTTGTAGACTGCTGTGTTGCTTGGCAAGCTCACCAAAATCTCAAATCAAAAGTTTAAAATCAGATCATGCTTCCCTTTATCCGCAAAGACTTAGCCGAACTTACCGCCTACACTCCCCATCCGGGCGGCGCCTCAGGAGAATCAACGCACTCCCAAAGCGTACTCGATCGCCTCGACACTAACGAATGCGCCTATGATTTACCAGAGGAATTAAAACAAAAGCTAGCCTGGACTTACCAGCAGTTAATCGAGACAAATCGCTATCCCGATGGAGGCCACGCAGCCCTGAAACAGGCGATCGCCCAATATGTCAACGAATCCCTAAATATCCCCCCCCTTAACAATGGGGAGAGCCTCAACGTCCCCCCCCTTAACAATGGGGAGAGCCTCAACGTCCCCCCCCTTAACAAGGGGGAGAGCCTCAACGTCCCCCCCCTTAACAAGGGGGGGCTAGGGGGGGTCAAACCACCACAAACCGCCATTACAGCCGACAATATTTCTGTCGGTAACGGTTCTGACGAACTAATTCGATCGCTCTTAATCGCTACTTGCTTGGGCGGCGCAGGTTCGATACTCGTCGCCAATCCCACATTTTCAATGTACGGAATTACCGCCAAAACCCTCGGCATTCCCGTTGTCAGCGTGGCGCGCAGAGAGGATAATTTTGAAATCGACATTAATGCAGCAAAAAGAGCGATCCTCTCCGTTGATGAGGCTCCCGTAGGGGCGGGCTGCGCTAACGACCAAAATCAAAATCCCCCCGTGCGTATCGTCTTTGTCGTGCATCCCAATTCCCCCACAGCCAATGCTTTAACAACCAATGAAATAGAATGGTTGTCTACTTTACCCGAAAATATATTAGTAGTAATTGACGAAGCTTATTTTGAATTCAGCCAAAACACTTTAGCAGACAGATTGCACCAGCATCCGAACTGGATAATTTTGCGGACATTTTCTAAAGCATTTCGACTGGCGTCAATGAGAGTCGGATATGCGATCGCCCATCCGGAACTCACAGCCGCCTTAGAAAAAATTCGCCTTCCCTACAACCTCCCCAGTTTTTCGCAAACCGCAGCCGAATTCGCTCTAGCGCAGCGGCAGTTATTGCTAGCAGTAATTCCCGAAATTATCGCCGAAAGAGCCAAATTAATTGCAGCGCTAACTCAGCATCCAACATTACAAGTTTGGCCAAGTGCAGCTAACTTCGTTTACCTGCGCGCGAAAGCCACTGAAGGCGCATCTATCGAACAAAAACACCAACAAATCATGCAGCAGTTAAAAGAGCGAGGTACTTTGATTCGGCACACCGGAGGAGGTTTGCGAATTACTGTGGGTTCTCCCGAGGAAAATCAGCGCACAGTCGATCGCATCGCTGCGATTTTGACTTGACAAAAAAATCGGAGCGTGGTATAAAATTCAGCAAATTACCAGGTGATTTTTAACCATCGAGCAGTCGCGCCGCGCGAATGGTTTGGGGAAATACGCCGACTAAAAGTGCCAAAGCTCGATCGGGAATTTCTGCTACCGTTTCCAAATCAAAATATTGTTCAAATTGAATGACAATCATTTGTGCGCGTTCCAAAGCCACAGGCTTTCGCGTTAACTGTTCCGTCAACCGCACCCAATGCCGCCGAACTCCAAAAGCTTTCTGTCTGTCTGCTGCCGAGACAGGGCAAACCAAACAAAAATCCCCCACGGGAATCGCCTGCTGCGAGTCAACATCAAAAGCACCTCCAACCGCAGCCCCAGGCCCGGCAAACTCCGCGTGGAAGCGTTTAATCAAAATTAGACCGTTCCGGCGACGGCTATCTACCATCAACAGCTTGCCGCTGGTGATTTCTGCGAGAATGTCAGAGGAGTGGGAGTGTTGTGTCAAATCTGTGCCAAGGTTTCGATGTCGCAAATCGGGGTCAGCAGAAACGCCGAGGCGCACAACACCGCTAGAGTTAAAATCAGAGCAGGATAAACTATCAAATTTGCGATCGTCGAGCGATCGTTCAAGACTATCCATTTACACTTATAAATTAATACTGTCACAAGGTGGTAGTTTGAGCGCCATCGAATATCCAATGCAGGCAGAACAAGCAGCAGACACACTGAAAGCGGATCTCCCAACCCTTTTTGAGAAAGACATCTCCTATGACATCTACACAAAAGATGTTTATTTTCAAGACCCTGTTAATAAATTTAAAGGAAAAATCAACTACCGGATTATCTTTTGGACACTGCGGTTTCACGGGCAGCTATTTTTCACCGAAATTTACTTCGACCTACACGACGTAAGTCAGACAAGCCCTGATACTATTGTGGCAACTTGGACTGTTCGCGGGACACTGCGCGTACCCTGGAAAGCTCGGATCTTCTTCAACGGCTATTCAACCTACAAGCTGGATGAGGACGGTTTAATTTACCAACATATCGACACCTGGGACAGAGATCCCGGAGAGATTCTCAAGCAGTTTTTCCGCAAGGGCGGGGATACTGGGCTCGGGGTTTTACCAAGAATTTCAAAGGTGGTACCCGCCACGTGATTTATCCGTGGAATCAATCCAAAATCGTTCGACGCTCGCGAAGTCGAAGTCTCAAATCTCAAATCCTCAAGCCCCCGCATTTATCCGTGGGGTCAATCTAAAATCTCAAATCGTTCGACGCTCGCGAAGTCGAAGTCTAAAATCTCAAATCGGTTGACTGATAGTCGATCGTCCTCCACCATCCACACAAGCAACCAGAGTAACCTATAATAACTCAAACAATCATCAGCCCTCAGAGCAATTTTTTGCTATTTGTAAACTGCTAAAATAATCGTTCGCTCAGATTAATTTTCTGCTATTTACTCTTCTGAAAAACATCATGGCTGATCTGATCTAGACTGCCACCAATGCCAGCGCTTTCAGAACACTCCTAACTGTTATTGAAGCAGCAGGTTTATGAGATTTATTCCAAAGTCCTGGTCTCTACACCGTCTTAGCACCAACTGACATTGGTTGCAGCCCAATCAAACTAAAGGTTCGTAGTGAGGACTTTAGTCCTTCCTCAATGCGGACTAAAGTCCTCACTACAAACCTATCTTGACAAACCAATCGGTTTATGCAAATTAGCGGACATTTTAAACTAATTATCCGAACCTAAAATCAATCCCGATCGCGCCGGCAGGATCAATTCTAAAGATCGAGTTTCCCCTTCACCTTTCCAAACAAACTCGCCTTTACCGAACAGCAATTTCTCGTGAGGAGATTTCAAGTTAGGTGCCTCAAAGCTAATATGAGCTGCTTCGGTAGCCACATTGACAGCCACAACTATTTCCTCATCCCCCAAAATCCGAGCAAAAACGTAAACCGTTCCCTCAGCAAACAGAATCTGGTAATCTCCGGTGCGGAGGGCAGCATATTTGTGCCGCAAAGCAATCAACTGCTTGTGATAATCTAAAACATCAAGTTCCCAGTGAGCTTCTAAGGGAAAACCGCGGCGAGAATCGGGATCGAGAGCACCAGGTAAACCAACTTCATCGCCGTAGTAAATACTCGGAGCTCCGGGAAAAGTTAACAACAGCAAACTAGCGAGTTCGACGCTAGGTTTATCGCCTCCAGCAATGGAGATTAACCGGGCTGTATCGTGACTCGCCAACAAATTGAGTTGAGTTAGCTGGATCGGCCAGGGGTAAAGTTCCAAAACCTGCTGAATTTTTTCGCCATATTGTTTAGCAAACAGCGGCGGATAGGGATGGTAAGAACGGCCTTCAATTTGGGCTAAATCAACTCTGTCGCCCGCAGCAAAAGCAATAGTTGGCCCCGCAAACAGATAATTCATTACTCCGTCAAATTGACTGCCATCGAGCCATTCTCTGGCATCTTCCCAAACTTCCCCGACAATGTAAGCTTCGGGATTAATTGCTTTAACTCGTTCTCTAAATTCCTGCCAAAATCCCGGACTTTTAATTTCAAAAGGAACGTCCAGCCGCCAGCCGTCGATGCCGAATTTAACCCAGTATTCGGCGATTTCCATGATGTATTCTCGCACTTCAGGATTGTCGTGATTGAATTCTGGTAAGGCTCGGTTTCCGTCCCAACCTGCGTAATTAGCCGGAAAATTGCCGTCGTAGGCAGATAGTGGCCAGCCTTCTATTTTAAACCAATCTACCCAAGGAGAATGGGGGCCGTTTTCGAGGATGTCGTGAAAGAAGAAAAAGCCGCGGCTGGCGTGGTTGAATACGCCGTCGAGGACGATTTTGATGTTGCGAGCGTGGGCGGCGTCTAGAAGGTCTTTAAATGCTGGATTTCCACCTAACATTGGATCGACTTGATAGTAGTCGTGGGTGTGGTAGCGGTGATTGCAGGCTGACTGAAATATCGGGGTGAAATAAATTGCGTTTATGCCTAAGTCTTGCAGGTAATCTAGCTGTTCCATAACGCCCCACAAGTCGCCGCCTTTGTAGCCTTGAAGGGTGGGGATTTCGTGCCATTCTTCCCACATAAAGTTTTGCAGGAGGCGTTTGCGGGGCTGTTTGCTTTTGGCAAAGCGATCGGGGAATATTTGGTAAAATACCGCGTGTTTAACCCAGTCAGGCGTTTGAATTTGCATATACTTTTCCTGTCTTTTACGGCTTAGGCTACAGTAGCAGAGGTTACTAGGGAATCTAGCTTTTGGTAGAAAAATAGACACTTTGCCGAGTTTTGTCGATCGACCGATCGCCAAACATCCCACAAATTTGGAGTCTATCTGAGATTTCTAAGTGATTTTAGCCTATAAATTTATCATCCCGGCAGGTGGCGCTTCCTGAATGCTGCGGAGTTTGAGAAACTTACAACATAGGAACGCCAGGAAAAAAATTGCAGCTAACTCAAGTATAAACAGAGCACCAAGTGCGCCCCAAGTGCGATCGCAGGCGCTGAAACCAAAACCACCGGGGCAATCGATCGCCAGATGGACTTATTGCCACAACAGGGAATTGACCCAAAACACTTGTAATTAACAGCCCATAGCCCAAACCTGATTGTTTGGTGAAACTGCCCTTATTTAGTCATGGGTATTTTAACTCACAACTCCCAACTTTTCAAAACATCAATTATTGATTGATGGGTATTTTAACTCACAACTCAAAACACAAAACTCCTCTCCCCCAGGCACTCCAACTCTCACAAACGGGTTTTTTAACTGCTCTTGAGGATTGGAACGAAGTATTTAGATTAACAAACCCGGTTTCTGCGCCAGCAACTGAAATCACTACTCAAAACTCAAAAGTTCCTTGCTCCCCCCCTTGTCAAGAAGCCCTCACCATCGGACACTGGACTTGGAGAGTTAATAGATCCTAGGGAGAAAGTTCCTTGAAAAACGTCTTAGCCATCATCCTCGGTGGCGGTGTCGGCACCCGCCTTTACCCCCTAACCAAACTGCGAGCCAAACCCGCAGTTCCCCTCGCAGGCAAATATCGCCTCATCGATATTCCTGTCAGCAACTGCATCAACTCCGAAATAGTCAAAATCTACGTCCTCACCCAATTCAACTCGGCATCCCTGAACCGGCACATCTCTCGCACTTACCAGTTTTCGGGCTTCACCGAGGGATTTGTCGAGGTGCTCGCCGCCCAGCAAACTCAGGAAAACCCTAACTGGTTTCAAGGGACAGCGGACGCAGTTCGCCAATATATCTCGCTGCTTGAACAGTGGGACGTTGACGAATACTTGATTCTCTCAGGCGACCACCTCTACCGCATGGACTATCAGAAGTTTGTGGATAGACACCGCGAAACCAATGCCGATATCACCCTCTCGGTTTTGCCAATGGACGAGAAGCGGGCCTCGGATTTTGGTTTGATGAAAATCGACGACAACGGCCGCATTATTTCTTTCAGCGAAAAGCCAAAAGGCGATGCGCTCAAACAAATGCAGGTGGATACTACTAAACTGGGACTGACACCGCAGCAGGCTCAGGAAAGTCCTTACATTGCTTCGATGGGGATTTACGTCTTCAAAAAAGAAGTTCTGATTAAACTCCTGAAAGAATCTCCCAACCAAACTGATTTTGGTAAAGAGATTATTCCGAATTCTTCAAAAGACCACAACGTTCAAGCTTATTTGTTTGACGATTATTGGGAAGATATCGGAACCATTGAGGCTTTTTATGATGCTAACTTGGCGCTGACAAAACAGCCTAAGCCTCCTTTCAGTTTCTACGACGAAAAGGCGCCGATTTACACTCGCCCGCGTTTCTTGCCGCCGACTAAGCTTTTAGATACTCATGTGACTGAATCGATTATTGCTGAAGGGTGTATTCTCAAACAGTGCCGGATCGACCATTCTGTGTTGGGAGTTCGATCGCGTATTGAAGCTGGATGTACGATTCAAGATACCCTGGTTATGGGCGCTGACTTCTACGAACCGGACGCCGAACGGCATTCGAGTTTGGACAATGGTGGAGTCGCCCTCGGTATCGGTGCAGATACTACAATTCGCCGCGCGATTGTAGATAAAAATGCCCGCATCGGCCGCAACGTTCAAATCATTAATAAAGACCGAGTGGAAGAAGCCAACCGCGAAAACCAAGGTTTTTACATCCGCAGCGGCATTGTCGTAGTCCTGAAAAATGCCACGATTCCTGATGGAACTATCATTTAGTTATTAGTCATTAGTCATTAGTCGTCAGTCATTAGTTTTTTAAATTAAAATCTGTTATCTGCTAGTCAGTGACTGATGATAAATAAATTAGTGACAGATCGCCAATGACCGATGACTGATGACTGATGGCTGGTCTTCGGCTTTATGAAAGACTCGGCGAGCGGACAAGCTCACTGATGAGGAAATTATTTTTTTTAGTTCATTATTAATTTCAACGGCTGATGCTCCCGTTGTCAAATACTTGGCTGTATTCCAGCCCCGGCGCATTAATAAGGCACAGTCTCTGTTGCGGTCTGCTGCGATACAGATATGTTCGATCGCCTGCGTCTGGCGGATAGCTTCTGATTCTTGTATTTGCGATCGTAGCAAGACTGGCAAATGCGCTGCCCGTTTCTGAGTACAACACAACTCTCGGAACTATCTTTCCAATCGTCGCAGCAGCCACAAGGCCAACTTAGCAAATAATTCATAATAGTAGCACTCTGGTAGCGTTAAAAGCTGATGATTATACAATCCTATCTTAATTTTTCTGAAAGTGTGTGTTCTAGTTAACAGACAAGCGAGAAATTATGTTGTACTTTTATGACTTAAGTATATGCAGAGGCTGTAAAAGCAACACAGTATACCATCAGTCTGGAAAATAAAAAATATATAGAAAGATGGTTGAATTACTGCACGCTTTAGGGTATGATAGCTTCAAAATTTAGGCAGCAGATTCGACGGGACTTGCTAATGAGAACCAGCTAGGGTTGGCATTGGTGAACAGTTAGAGAAAGAGAAGTTCGATCGCACATCTGAGAAAAAAAAGAGCAAAAAAGAGCGATCCTCAGCAAGGGCGTCAACCCGACGGGCGATCGAACCAACAACCGCAGCAGCTTTCCCCGACGGGCGATCAGATATGGTACGCACACGAAAATCCCAAAGGCGCACAACTCCTGAAAATATCCAATAGCAGGGGGGTGCGGAAATTGCGATGTCCTGCAAGCAACAACCGAACTCGATCGAGTCCCAATCTTTGATAACCTATAATCTGAAGAAGGAAGAGTTAACAGTTGACAGTTGACAGTTGACAGTTGACAGTTGACAGTTGACTTGCTCGAAGGAAGAGGGAAGAAGGAAGAAGGAAGAAGGAAAAGTACCCTTCGGCTACCTTCGGCTACGCTGTACAAGTCGCTCTAATTTGGGATTTATGCTTCCTCACAACTAACAACTAACAACTAACAACTAATAACTAATAAAGAGAGGATTACTTAATGGCTGCAACGGATTTTAAAGACTATTACGCTATTTTGGGGCTCAACAAAACTGCCAGCTCAGACGAAATTAAAAAAACTTTTCGCAAACTAGCCCGGAAATATCACCCGGACATGAATCCGGGGAATAAAGAAGCCGAAGCTCGTTTTAAAGAAGTAAACGAAGCTTATGAAGTGCTTTCAGACGCAGAAAAACGCAAAAAATACGACCAATACGGTCAATACTGGAAGCAAGCGGCTGCAACTGGCGGGGGATGGCCGGGTGGGGCGGGTACGAATGTAGACTTTGGCGGCGTTGACTTCAGCCAGTACGGCAGTTTTGACGAATTTATCAATGCTTTGCTCGGCCGCGCCGCCAGCAGCGGTGCTGGTAGCAGCCGCAGCAGCAAGTGGAATTACAGCAACTACCGCACCAGCACCGGCGGGCCCACAGGTTTTGGCGGATTTGAAGATTTCGCCGGGTACGAAAACCGCACCGCAGGAAACTCTCTCGACACTGAAGTGGTGATTTCCCTGACTCTGGGGGAAGCCTTTGGCGGCACTTCCAAGCGAGTCGCCACAGGCGAAGTTTCGATTCCTGCGGGAGTGAAAAGCGGTAGCAAAATTCGGGTTAAAGGTAAAGGTCAAGTTGATCCTTACACGAAGCAGCAGGGAGATTTGTACCTAAAATTAGAAGTTTTACCTCACCCTTTCTTTCAATTTGAAGGAGAGAATCTGGTCTGCGAAGTGCCGATAACTCCCGACGAAGCGGTGTTGGGAGCTTCTATTGAAGTGCCGGCGCCTGAAGGTACGATCGTTGTAAAATTTCCGCCGGGTATGCGATCGGGTCAGTCTTTGCGGCTGCGAGGGAAAGGATGGCCGAAACCGAAGAAAGATGAACGCACTGATTTGTTGGTAAAAATTGCGATCGTCCCGCCGAAAGAACTCACAGCCCTAGAGCGCGAATGCTACGAAAAAATCAAGGCAAATCGCACTTTTAATCCCCGCAACACTTTAAACCAGATGGCACTTTAATTTTAATTTTGATGCCAAAATGCTCGCAAATTGTTAAGAATTGTTCGCGGCCCCTCAAACTTAGATCGGTTGCCCCAAAAGCTAGATCGCTGTGTGCTAGCATAAACCCGATGCTTTCAGAGCATCGACAGCAGTATAAGTTAACTTCTGGTTGGAGGAAGTATCAACTTGACTCCTTCAGATGATCAAAGCAGGCAACAGCTATGTTCCAAAAAATTGAATACTCGCTAGCTAGAATCATCGACAAGTTACTACCGAGCGCTGCGGTTAAGCCTCTCCGAGATACTTGGAGGGAATGGCGGGGAAATCCAGAGATTACTGTGGCTCGCTACTTGTGCGATCCGTCTCGCTTGGCGTTTGATATCGGAGCCAACAGCGGATGTTTCACCCATGACTTAGCTCGCTCTTCAGCAGGTTGTGAAGCTTTTGAACCCAACCCGATACTTGTGAAACTGCTGGAGGAGAGCTGTAAGGGCGAAGCGGTACGGATACATTCCTGTGCTCTTTCCGATCGCGAGCAGCAAACAGATTTAGTCATCCCTACCATTGAAGGCAACGATTACCTAGCTCTCGCCACTATCGAACCAGACAACCAGTTTCCTGCGGTTGAACTACGGAAATTTACTGTTGATTGTTATCCTCTCGATAGCTTCAACTTCTCGCCAGTAGGCTTTATGAAAATTGATGTAGAAGGTCACGAGCTAGCTGTAATCAAAGGTGCTCAAAAGACAATCGAGCGCGATCAACCTAACTTTTTAATCGAAGCAGAAGAACGTCACAAGCCCGGGGCAGTAGAAAATTTGTTAAACTATTTTTCTAACTGCGGTTACGAAGGTTTCTTCATGTTAGGCAGACAAATTTTACCGATTGATAAGTTCAGTCTAGTTCTACACCAGCCAGATTCTAGCATACAATTTGACAAAATTCTTCCAGGTAAAACCTATGCAAACAACTTCATTTTTACCAAGAATCAAGCAGCAATTGCAAAGTGGCAGCGCGTTGTCTGATTGTGGCGTATTGTTGAGAAAAAATTAACAAAACCCAAATTCGACACCCAGCTTTTAATTAATGGCTAAAGATTGAGTTTGAATTAATCTTGTTTGCAGTCAGAGTCCAGAATGCCGAAAGTTGTCGATCGCCCCAAGCATCTAATCGAGACGGACAACTATCCTGAACTCTGACCTGCAAGCAGGTTGACCAATGAGCCAAAGCTTAAACCTAAGGTGATATTACTCATCGCTAGCAGTTAGCTGACTGGGCTGGCGACCTTGCTTGATGTTAATGCTAATTTTTTTAGCTCCTTTCTTTTCCAAATCTTTGATGTAGCCACTCGTATTATTAGAAGCTTCATCCTTGGTTTCGTAGGGGCCAAAGTAATAGGTGCGTTTGGGCGAATCTGTGTCAACTTCTACCCACCACTCGCGACCTCTACTGCTACCCATCGGTTGAGTCAGTATCCAGAAAGCTGCAACGTACATACCGAATAGATAAAGTCCGAACATAGTATGTCTCCCCAAAGTCAAGTATGTTATACTTTCCTTAATTTAGCAAAACAAATAGTTCGATCGGCTCAGCCTCTGTGCTGATTTAGCCACCGCAATTGTTGAGACTTAATACTACCTAACATCAGCATTTTGGTGTAGAACAAGTTGATTCTTAAGCCGCAGCTACAAGTCAAAAGTCTGCTAAGCAATCACGACAATTAGACCCAATATCCTTGAGTTCGGAGAATGCGAACGGCTAAATACTATGAGTAGAAAATATTCCCCTTGCTCTTGCTTTCCTCCGGAGGATCTCAATTTAGCTTTTTGAGCGGTCTCAGGGGCTCGCGATCCAACACGGCACTATAAAAAATGCTTTTTGCATTCATTCAATTCAAATGCTTCTATTTATTTGTCTATAAATTCATTGCTAAAGTGTTAACAATGGCGTATGGGAATAATATCGCGATCGACTATTCACTACAAAAACGGATCGGTGCGGACTCCTTCTTGGGCCGGAGAGCGGACGCCAGGACGCACTACGAACACAGGCGCGATCGACTATTATTGCGATCTATCGGACATGATATAGCAGTGGACAGTTGACAGTGGACAGTTGACAGCTTGCGCGAAAAGCGACTTGTCCCGAGCGAAGTCGAGGGAAGTCGAAGAGTTGCTTCGTCAAGGAAATCAAACGGTTTCTGCTATGGGCTATAGGCTCTATTCATGAGGTTATTTATGTCCTCACCGCTGTGGCGATTGCTATATCAAGCATAACTTGGCCGCGCTTGACGCGCCAAAACCTGGTTTTTCAACCGATACTTGTCTCGATAGACCGAGTTTATCAGTTAAAAAACCAGGTTTTTGCAGCCTAAACTATCAAAACTATTAAGCAGCGATACTGTTTGAGAATTCACTTTCGCAGATGGTGAGTTCCGAAGGATGACACCGTTTGATGCGGACGCTAAGTCTTTTAGCTCCTTCGCTTTCCAAGTCTTCTATATAGCCCGGAGTGTGACAGGAGGCTTCTTTGTCGGTCTCGAAGGGGCCAAAATAGTAGGTACAGTAGGGCAAATCTGTGACGATTTCTACCCACCATTTCTCGGGTGCGCGGCGGCTGGGCCCGACAAATACGGACAAGGCTGCGAGGTAGAGACCAAATAAATAAAATCCAAGCATATTTCCTCTTTATGGGTTATTTATTTTCTAACAGGACTTGCGTCATCGCGACTCTCATCAACCGGGTTGTCCATTTTTCGCGATCGCCCTTTCGCAGAATTTTGTCTCTCAAACCCGGTTTCTGCATCTAACACAATCTCACTTTATCAATACTATTTGGGCGATCGCCTCAACCTGAGTGCAGATTTTGAACAGGTAGGTTGTTGCGCTTGGGCGCTCTTTCATGTATATAAAGAAAGAGCGCCCAAGCGCAACTGCTGACTTAAAAATTTAAGTCAGCAGTTGCTGACAAATTAAATCCGCGATCGATTGGTTGGCGAAATACGCTGGAATATAGAGACTGTACGCTAGCAACCTCATAGCTGAAGAACTGTGGCTAAAATAGCAAAACCCGCCGGGGCGGGTTGTTTTGTTGAGCTATCAAATTCCTTAAACCAATCTGATTTTTCCGCAAACCTGAGCAGGCTGAGGCTTAGCGCTTGCCTTTGGGGAACTGTTCGATGCCAGCCCAACCGTAGAAAACCAGCTCGTCGTTTTGAACTCGACACCTGTCTACTCGCAGTTGAGTACCTTCTAAGGCAAATTTGTCTAAATCTAGCAAGTTATTTACGTGGACAATTATAGCTTGAGCCAAGTCTATGGCTTGCCCGTCACCGCCGTAAGTAACGCTGACAAATTGGATTTTGCGTCGGTCTTCTACTTGCAACTGAGCTGTAATATCTATTTTGACTGGTTCGCTGGAATTGCCGATCGTAATTTCGGACTGAAGCCGAATAGATTTGTCGGCCCCGAAGCTGACTTCAGTGTTTTGAAAGTGCAGAGATTGATCTTGGTAACTCAGCTTTTGAAGTTTTTCAACTACAAAAGGCGTGTTGAATGAGGTGGTTAAATCCGATCGACTTAAGACGACTCGCATATTTGCCTGGGTAGGCTGCCGCAATTTGACTTGACCTGCAAAAATCGCCCCAAAATCAATGGAGAGTGCTTGCAAGTAAAGTTCCATCACCTCTATGCGTAGGCCGTTGTACATTAGCATACCTTTGCCAACGAAGTCGAAACCGTCGATGCTTCCCTGCAATAGTTTGGCCACAGGTTCGACTCGGATGTTGGCTTCTGCCTTTTCTGAACGTTTGAATAAGGCCGCGATCGCAGCTCCTGCTACTTTGCTGACAAGGCGATCGCCACTTTGACCTTGAAAGGATGTACCGCTAAACAAAGCTGCTACCATTTATGCGTTTGCTGATCTACAGTCGCTATTATAACCTCTCATTAAGAAATGTTAAAATAGCTTGTTCTTATTCACTTTATAAGCAGATGTTGTTTTTGTCTGCCTTGAAGGTAACATTTTTGAAATTTAAGGGCTCAGGGGAGTGCCTTGGAGACAAGCGTGATCGAGCAAAGCTCCATCCCAGATGGTATGTTCGATCGCAGCACAGAGCAAATTAGCCCCCGTCAGGTTAGCACCTCGCAGTACGGCTCCATTCAGAATAGCTTCTTCCAAATCAGCCCAGGACAAGTCTGCACCGGACAAATTGGCATTGCTCAAATCAGCCTGCTGCAAGATGGCGCGAGACAAATTAGCGCCCCGCAAGTCCGCGCCGCGCAAATCGACACCGCTTAAGTCCAAATTGCCGATCGAGACTGCGGTCAAAAAAGCACCCCCAAAACTTGCATCGCGGACTAAAGCGTTAGCAAAGGAAGCACCGCGCAAGTCAGCATTCCGAAAATCTGCGCCGCGCAAGTCAGCACCACTCAAGTCAGCACCGCGAAGGTTTGCTCGCAGTACCGCCCGCTGCAAGTTAGCACCGGCCAGATTTGCTCCTGTTAAGTTAGCTTGAGATAAGTCGGCACCAGCGAGATCTGCTCCCGCTAAATCGGCGCCAGCTAAATTTATGCCGGCCAATATATGAATTTTGCCTTGGCGTATGGCTTCGAGGTCATTAGTCATTAGTTTTTAGTCATTAGTCATTAGTCATGGGGCATCGGGGATGGGGCATCGGGCATCGGGCATCGGGCATCGGGGATGGGGCATCGGGCATCGGGGATGGGGCATTGGCCAAACAGGTCATTAGTCAGTTGGCAGTTGGCAGTTGGCAGTTGGCAGTTGGCGGTTGTCAGTTGGGAGTTGGCAGTTGTCATTAGTCATCAGTCCGAGCACTAAATGCCCTATGCCCTATGCCCAATTCCCTATGCCCTATGCCCTATGCCCTATGCCCTATGCCCCATGCCCCATGCCCCATGCCCCATGCCCAATTCCCAACTTATTTTATAAGGCAGGGGCTGCTGCCGGAGCGCGATCGCCCAAATCTTCCAACCAGATATTAGGCAGTTGGCTAGGGCGCGTTGGTAACTCCATCAAGCCCATGTCTGCGAGTCTGACGACGTTACCGAGAGTTTCCACCAAAGCTGGATCGAAGCGAGTGCCTGAAAATTCGCGGCACTTTTCCAAAGCTGCTGTCAAACTCAAAGCCGGACGATCGCCCCGCGGTTGAGTCAAATCTTGAAAACAAGCGACTAACCCGACAATCCGCGAAGCAATCGGTATCTCTTCGCCTCGCAAACCTTCTGGCCTACCACTGCCGTCCCAGTTTTCGAGTTTGTGCTTGACAATTTCGGCGACTGGTGATAGCTCCGGCATTGCTTGCAGGAGTTGGGAACCGATGAAACTACGATCGCGCCAGAATGAGAGAGTTCCTTGGTCGAATTTATCGGAAGTGCGATCGAATACTTCATTTGGCGCCGAAACTAAGCCGACTCGAAACAGCAATCCCGCCAGCCGCAGACGACGCAACTGTAAAGCTGGCAAATCCAACAATTGACCCAAAGTTTCCGACAAAGCCGCCACCTGCAAAGACGCTGTGGGATTTGAGGTATCGCGTTCGTCTACGCGCTGGGCCATCCGCAGAAAAGCTTGCAGTTTGTTGGCGTTCAAATTGCGGCTGACGCGCAAAGCTTGACCTTCCAATTCCCACAAATCGCGGGTTTGGCGGTTAATTGCCACCATTTGCTGCTGAGAACTTTGCAGGTAGGTGACGATGCGCGATACTACGCCGCTAATGTCTGCCAAGGGCGGGCCTTTGGTAGCAAGAATCGAGTGGTGAATTTCCAGCAAACTGTCAGCTAGCGTGGGATTATAATGTCGCGTTTGTTCTATAAAAATTTCTGCTGACGCCGACACCAAGGACTGGTCAAATGACCACAAACCGTAGAATTTTCGCTCTGTATCGACTTCTGGCTTGCCCTCTGGCAAGTATTCCTCGTCTGAAAGTTCGCGACAAAGCACCATTGCTTTGTATGTCGGGGCGAGAATGATTAAATTCCATTCTTGGATGATCGGGTCGATCTCATCGAGTTCTATTAAAGATACATTTTCTAAATGACCGGTTTTGTGGGTAGCGAAACCGCTGTCGGCTACTGCACCGATAACAACCTGTCGAGAGGCATTAGCAATATCGAAATAGCGATCGGCTTCCTGCAAATACCACTTTCCCTGCTGAAACGTCACCAAAACCAGTGGTTTGAGTGCGAGATCGTCGCCGCTGCTGGTTTGCAAGATGTGGTCTTCCAGGGCGTGACACAGGGCTACGAGAGTGTTTTTGAAGTATACCCCGTAGCTCGAAGGCAGTTTTCCGTCGGGAAGTGTAGCTTGTAGTCTGGCGAGAGTTGATTCTGGATTCATTGCAAAAGGCGGTGCCGGCTCTTAATGTATTGTAACGTGCGATCGAGCTTCTCGAAAATACTTTTGGCAAAAAATCCGAGTTTTTGATGGTTTGTGGCTCTACAACGGACAAAAACGCCTAGGTGAAGGCGATCGATATTGCGCTTTAGCGGTCTCTTGCAGATATGATAAATATCACCCGATCGCAACAATGTGCCTAGAAAAGATTTCTGATTTTGTACCAGTTGTGTCCAGGACTATATACGTATTTGTAAAATTATCATCTCTGAAAATAGGACTTGCGGTAAAATGAAAAACTTAGGTGTTCGACTTGCAGCATTCCGGCTGGCAACGACCAAGTTTTTTCATTAATCGACAAGTCCTATCTGAGGTTTTCTTCGTCTCGAAAAAGTTTGTATTATTTACCTTTGGACTCAGAGGCATCCGCAATCAAATCATCTTTATCAACTTTTGGAACAAAATCAGGTCGTTCTTTGGATTCCCAACCCGGGGGGCGCTTGGAGTTGTACCAGGCAATTGAACCGATACCAACTGCTGCCACAAATCCAACACCAAGAACTGCGAGGGGAATCGTTAGGTTGTGTTCTACCATTAGGTTGAAATCCTTATTTACTCTACTTCTATTGTATTTTATGTGCTATTGGTGATCCTGCGATATATCTGAAGACTGAAAAAGTGAGTGAATTGCAGCCATAATGCTTAGAGATGGAAATTCGAGGGCTCCTTTATGCCGTTGTTGACGATCGCATTGCTGCTAGTTGCCAGTTTTGCTCTGGGTGCTTTGCCGCTGACTCGCTGGGCGGTGCAACTCCTGGGTGGCAAGGATTTGAGGCGGTTGGGTACCGGGAATGCGGGCGTGTCGGCTGCTTTCATTCACGGGGGGAAGTTGGCGGGGATTGCTGCGGTGTTGGCGGAAATTGCCCGGGGTATTTTGCCTGTTTTGGCGGGGCGGTTTTGGTTTCCTGATGCGCCTGCGATCGCGATCGCCCTGTTGATTCCTCTAGTGGCCGCCAGATATGCGATCGCCCGAGGTGGAGGCGTCACTAACGCTGTTTGGGGTCTTTTGGTATTTTCGCCACCGGTGGCTGTTTGTTCGGGCATTTGGGGGCTACTGGTGTGGGGTTTGGCAGATCGGTTCTGGGAAAAGGGCGATCGGGCGAGACTGTTTGCTTCTCGCTGTGGCTGTCTGTGTACGCCCATCTGGGTTTGGGTGTGGCGTCAATCTTTGCCGGAATTCTCAGCAGCAGCAGGATTGGGAGTTTTATTAGCAGCAATTAATCTCAGTCAGGGTGATGATATGGCTTTGTCTAAATCGGAACAATTGTTTTCTCTCGATGACTCGTTGGATGCTGGAATCTGCGGCGATAAGGCTGCTAGGTTGTCTCAGCTAAAACGCGCTGGTTTTAATGTTCCTGCTGGCTGGATTTTGGCATCGAAGGAAGAAGGAAGAAGGAAGAAGGAAGAAGGAAGAAGGAAGAAGGAAGAAGGAAGAGGGGAGAGGGAAGAGAGGAGAGGGAATGAGGGAAATGCCGATCGCATTTCAATCAATAATTCTGTCATCCAAAATCTGAAATCGAAGATATCCAACCGCATGATTGTGCGCTCTTCGGCGGCGGGAGAAGATGGCGATATTAGTTCCGCAGCCGGACAATATGAAACCATCGGGCCTGTTTTGACTGAAGCAGAATTGCTCGATGGCATTAACCGCTGCCGCCAGTCTTATTGGAGTTCGGAAGCTGTGGCTTACCGCCGCCAACGACAAATCCCAGATACTCAAATGGCTGTCTTGATTCAGCCTTATATTGAGGGCAAAGTTGCCGGAGTTATGTTCAGTCGCAATCCTTTAGATGGCGGTTCCCAGATAATTATTGAAGCTTTGCCGGGAGGTGCGGAATCTGTTGTTGGTGGACAAGTTACTCCGCTACATTTGGAAGTTGATTTTACTCAGCCTGAAAATTTAGAACGAAATTTAAACGAACTCGAAATTAGTTCAATTATTGACAAACAAATTATAGCTGAATTACTCAAACTAGCGCAAACAATAGAAGCTTTTTTTCACGGCATCCCGCAGGATATTGAGTGGAGTTGGGACGGGGAAAAAGTTTGGATTTTGCAAAGCCGCCCGATTACTAATTTGCAGCCGTTTTGGACTCGCACTATTGCCGCAGAAGTGATTCCCGGTGCCATTCGCCCGCTAACTTGGTCGATTAATCGGCCGCTGACTTGTGGGGTTTGGGGAGAGATTTTTAGCGTGGTTTTGGGCGATCGCGCGGCTGGTCTAAATTTCAAGGAAACAGCGACTTTGCTGGGTTCCCACGCCTATTTTAACGCGACTTTGTTGGGCGAGATCTTTCGGATGATGGGATTGCCGGAGCAGGGTTTGGAGTTTTTGCTCAGAGGGCAGAAGATGGGTAAGCCGCCTTTGATGAAAGTTTTGCCGAATTTGCCCGGTTTGTGGCGTCTGGTGCAGCGTGAACGGGCGCTGAATGCAGAATTTGAGGTCGATCGCACTTCGATATTTCAGCCCGCTCTGCAAAGTCTTTTGAAGGAAGAAGGAAGAGGGAAGAAGGAAGAAGGAAAAGGTTCGAGGGAAGAAGAAATATTAATGCCCAATGGCCAATGCCCAATGCCCAATGCCCAATTCCCAATTCCCAATTATCAGTATCTGTCGGAGTTGTTGGATAAATCTGAAAAAATTCAGGAGTGGCTGAAGCCGATTACTTACTACAATATCTTAGGGCCGATCGGGCTGGCAATTCGCAAAGCAATTTTTCGGGTTAACGATGAATGGCTGGTTAATGATACTGCTCCAGAAATCGCTTCGGTGCGAGCTTTGCAGCAGTTGGCTCAAAAGTTGCGAGAAGTTGCGATTTCGCAGTCGGGCGAGAATGTTTCAGCAGCACAGTTAGCACAGATATTTGCTGAAACTCCGGCTTTACAAGCAGAGTTTGAACAGTGGCTTGATAGTTATGGATATTTGAGTGAAGTGGGAACGGATATCGCTGTTCCCACTTGGCGGGAACAGCCGGAAACTTACCGCAAATTGCTGGTAACTATGGCTCATAAATCTGCTGTTGCTAATTTACCAGCAACTGATAAATTAAGTTTGACTTTTGCTCAAAAGTGGCGTTTAGATAAATGTCAGCAACGAGCTACAGTCAAAAGCCAAATTAGCGAAATTTACGCCCGGTTGTTGGCTTACCTGCGCTGGACTTTTCTAGATATTGAAGCTTGCGGATTGGAAATGCAGGTGTTTCAGGAACCTGGTGATATTTTTTATCTGGAATTTGGGGAGATTCAGCAGTGGATTCGCAGCGGTGCGAGTGTTTCTTTTCAGGAGACGATTCGGCTGAGGCGCGATCGCCTGTTAACCGATCGCGATCGCCCGATTCCCCCTGTAGTCTACGGCAATTTACTGCCAACTTCTCGCAAAAGGTCGATCGACCCCGCAACATCTACAACCGGTATCATGCAGGGAATCCCCGCCAGTATCGGCTGCGTCGAAGGTTTTGTCAAGATTTGCCGGAGTGTCACCACAGAGTTAGGCGAAAATGCGATCGCTGTAGTACCTTATACCGATGCTGGTTGGGCGCCACTGCTATTGGGAGCAACAGCAATTATAGCCGAAGTTGGCGGCCAATTGTCTCACGGAGCGATCGTTGCTCGCGAGTACAAAATTCCGGCTGTGATGAATGTTGCTGAAGCCACAACTCGCCTGCGAGACGGTCAAAAAGTGCGAGTTGACGGATATCTCGGTACTGTTGAATTGCTCGATTGAAAACGCGCTTGAATAGTTGAGACTTGCATTGCATTACCAAGCTTTTAAATCTGCAAATTATCTGCGTTTATCTGTGTTTATCTGCATTTTATCTGCGGTCGATCCATCAATAAAAGATTTACGGAAGACGTGTTTTGATGAAAAATGGAAAATAAAAAGTTTTCCATTTTCCATTTCCCGATCGACTCGCGATTTTCCTAAACTAAGAAATTCTGGACAACATAGTTACCCACCTTTCTACCAGAACTCAAACCGTCTACGTTAGCACTCATGAAATGAATGCCTCCGAAAATGCGACTCATCCCCGATTCATCCGCCGCTTGGGCAAAGTTTTCAAAGGTTCGCAAACTGTTGATAGATTTGTCTCCCTTGTTGGCAAACCCAAAATCTGCACCAAATACAGAGTTCATGACGGGTTCGGCGGCACCGCTAAAGGTACTGTGGCCTGACGTGTATTCCGAGAAGGGCGGTGTTATCAACAGTGGCGTCCATTTGTCGTCGATTGTCGTGTCGGGATTGTTGTCTCTGTCAGCTTGGCGAATCGCTGTTACTGGGCGCCAGAAGTCGTACTGATACTTGGAATCCCAGGAGGTAATAGCTGCATCGGCTTCGGCAATATTCAGCAGGGCGAACAAGCGGGCGCTATCTTCCAAGGACGTGCCGACGAGGGCTGATGCTTCTGAGGCTATTTGGTTCCAGTGGCCGGGAGGAGTAAAAGTACCTGAGCCGTTGGCCCAGAATTTGGCGATCGCAGTTTGGTCTGGGGTGCGCGTCAGACTGTCAATTTTGCCGATTTCTTTGACGAAGTTTAGTTCCTCTGCGTACTTGGCGCTATCGAGGGCGGGCGGGCCCGACGGGCGGAACTGAGAGCCGCTAGTCATCGCAAAAGGAGTCACGCTAGGCCACTGGGGCGCCAGCGCCGCAGCCAGGGCTGGGGGAGTCGGCTGCCAACTGCCGGGAGCATTTTTAGGGGTGTACGGTACTACTTTTGTGGCGCCGTCTGTACTCCGCCAACTGATAATTTGGTCAGCAACTTGTCTCCCGAGGGCGATGCCGTCATCTTTGGATTTGCCGTCAGGAATTGTAAACAGAGATGATTGGTATGCTGCATCGAATTTTGCTGCTTGTGCTGGATAGAGGCTGACTAATACCTGTTGGGCTGCTGCTGCTGCTGCTGCTTGTTCTGACGCGCCTGCGGGTGCATCTATGCTGACGCGGTAAGGGGTGTATTTTTTGCTAATCGAGTTCACCGCATCGTAAATTGCTGCGGAAACCATTGCCATGTTGCGGGAGGCTAGCGGAGGCGGGGTGCTGGCTGTCCGGATGGCATCCAGCATCGTTGTGTTCCAATCTCTGATAGGGTTTCCCGAAAGATAAGTTGTGAAGTTGTCGGGGGTGACGGTGTTGCTGTTGACTCCCTGCAACACTGCTAAATATTCGCCTGTGAGTTTGTCTTGAATAACGGTGCTGTTGCTGTTAGCGTTTGTGCCTTGCTGGATGTTTAAGTCTCCAAATGTCAGGCCGTCGAGCAACCGAATTTTGTCCTTGCCTTTCTCGAAGTCGGTGATGTAGTCTGCCGTGGCTACGGTTGGGCCGCCGCTACCTTTGCCGATCGTAAAAATGTCATCGCCTTCACCACCGCTGAGAGTATCGCTTCCTTTGCCGGCGTCGAGGATGTCGTTGCCGGAATTGGCAAAAATTAGGTCGTTGCCTTTGCCGCCCCAGATGATATCGTCGTCTGCACCGCCGAAAATTGAATCGTTGCCGGAGTCGCCACAGATTTTGTCTTTACCGCGATCGCCTTGGAGGAAGTCGTCTCCGCCGCTGCCGTATATTATGTCATTGCCATCCAAACCATTAATTTGATCTGAGCCTGAAGTTCCTTCGAGATAGTCGAATTTAGGAGTACCGGTAAGAGATGTCATTGGTGATTATTTGATATTTTTTCATTAAATAGCAAGCACTTATAGTCTCGATAAAAATCCTATAAGTGTTTGCTCGTAGTTTAGATTATTAGACTTTTCAGTTAGTAAGTAAATACCCGGATCGAAACTTTATTGAATCTTTAATCTTTCACTCGTTTGTATAAAGTTTTTAATTTATCGATGATATAAAAATACATGAACTTTACTCAAAATTTACATTTGTAATGATTTTATTGATCTTTAAATATATAATGTGAGTATAATTCAATTGTAACATTATGTTATGTATTAAGCGACGCTGGTATATACTTAAGTAAGGTATTTTTGTAATTATTTGTTAAGCACTTCTTAAAGCGGCGATGGGGTCAAGTTTGGCGGCCTGACGTGCCGGAACAACGCCGAAAAAGAGGCCTACTGTACCCGATACGCTAACAGCCAGGGCGATCGCCACAGGCGAAATACCAGCTTGCAGGGGCGTGAAATTACCTACAAGCAAGATCCCGCCGACACCTACACAAGTACCGACAATCCCGCCCGCCGCCGATAAAATTACAGCTTCGATAATGAATTGAAACAAAATATCGTTTTGGGATGCTCCGATCGCCTTTCTCAGCCCAATTTCCTGGGTGCGCTCGCTGACGGAAACCAGCATAATGTTCATAATCCCAATTCCCCCCACCAACAGCGAAATACTAGCCACAGCAGTTAACATCAGTGTCAGGGCCCCGGAAATCGATCCCATTGTTGCCATTAAATCTTTCTGATTTCTGACCGTAAAGTCATCTTCTGTGGTAATCTTGTGTCGCAATCTCAGCAAATTTTCCACCTGAAATTGAGCAGCATCCATTTTCGACTCATCTTGAATCGAAATAAACAGCGAAGTGACAGCTAAACCGTAGGGAGACTTTCGCCCGACAATCCGGTTGGCCATTGTGGCGATCGGCACAACCGCCGAGTTATCATAATTTGTACCAAAAGATGTGCCTTTGGGCGCAAATACTCCAATTACTTTCATGCTGACATTTTTGACTCGCACTTGTTCGCCGAGGGGATTGGTATTAGCAAACAGTTTTTCGGCTAATTCTGAACCAAGAACCACAACTTGATTGTTTTGCTTGACATCGAGTTCCGTCAAAAATCGCCCTTTAGCCATCTCAAAGTTTCTGACAGTCAGAAATTCTGGAATTGTGCCGAAAATCAGAGACGACACATTTTTGTTACCGTAGCGAACAAGTTCAGAACTGTTGAGTTCTGCGGAGACGCCTTGTACCGACGGGACTTGAGTTGCGATCGCCTTACCATCTTCTACTATAAGTGTTTGAGGCGCATTTCTAATCGAACTGCGGCTAGCATTAGGCACTCCGGCTCTCACAATCAATACATTTGTACCCAGGGATTTAACTTGTCCGCCCACAAAATTTTGAGCACCTTCTCCAATCCCAATCATCGCAATTACCGAGGCATTTCCCACAATCATCCCAATCATCGTTAAACTGCTGCGAGTTTTGTTTGCGAGCAGTGTTTGACCGGCCATTTTAACGCTTTCAATAAAATTCATAACTTGGCAATTAGGTTTGTAGTGAGGACTTCAGTCCTTCCGAGCTTCAACAACTGACGAAAAACAGTTTTATTATCATAAAACGCTTTCAATAAAATTCATAACTTGGTAATTAGGTTTGTAGTAAGAACTTCACTCCTTCCGAGGTTCAACAACTGACGAAAAACAGTTTTATTATCATAAACTGTGCATCTTAGACATAGACTGTGTGCGTGCAGAATAGAATGTAAAACTATCTTGGTTCTTGTCTCTTCCCTCTTCCTTCTTCGTTCTTCCTTCTTCCTTCTTTTTAAGCGCTTCTCAATGCGACAATCGGGTCTAATTTAGCAGCTTGTTTTGCGGGTACGATGCCGAAAAACAAGCCAATGCTACCAGAAACACCAACCGCAAGGGCGATCGCCACTGGAGACACGCTAGCTTGCAAAGGACTAAAAGCAGACACCAAAAACACACCGCCGATACCAAACCCAGTACCGATCGCGCCACCAGCCGCCGACAAAATCACAGCCTCAATCATAAACTGAATCAGAATATCCTGAGGAGAAGCACCGATCGCCTTTCGCAATCCAATTTCCTTAGTACGTTCAGTCACCGAAACCAGCATTATATTCATAATCCCGATGCCGCCGACAAACAGCGAAATTGCCGCCACAAAAGCCAACATCAGAGTCAAAGCACCAGTAATGCTGCCCAAAGTCTTCATTAAATCCTTCTGATTTCGGACAGTAAAATCATCCTCTTTAGTAATATTGTGGCGCAAGCGCAGCAAATTTTCTATTTGAAATTGCGCCGCCCTCATTAACTTCTCATCTTTCACCGAAACCGAAATAAATGTTACCTTAGTGCCGTAAGGAGACGAGCGACCGACAATGCGGTTAGCCATCGTTGTTAGCGGCAAATAAACATTCATATCTTGATTGTCACCAAAACTCGAACCTTTCGCCTGCATCACTCCAATTACTTGAAAAGTCGCGTTTTTTATGCGGACATATTGACCGACAGGCTGCGTATTCCCAAACAATTGTTCAGCAGCTTCTGAGCCTAAAGCAACTACATTTTCTTGTCTTTCTAAATCTAACTTGTTTAAAAATCGACCTTGAGCAATATCAAAGCTTCTTACCGACAAAAACTCGGGAGTAGTTCCCACAATCGAAGACGAAACGTTTTTATTGCGGTAAGTAACGATTTGACTGTCATTGAGAGTGGGTGCAACTTGTTCGACAGAAGGAACTTGAGAGGCGATCGCCAGAGCATCATCCAACACCAAAGTCTGAGGAGGAATCACCGGGCGACTTTGGGCATCTGGACTTCCGGGAATGATAAACAGCAAGTTGGAACCCAAAGAGTTAACCTGTCCCGCAATATAGGTTTGAGCTCCTTCGCCAATACCAATCATCGAAATTACGGAAGCATTACCGATGATAATTCCTAACATCGTCAAGCTACTGCGGAGCTTATTAGCTGTCAAAGTTGTGACAGCCATTTTGACACTTTCAACAATATCCATGAGTCTATTTTAGATTTTAGATTTTGGATTTTCGATTTTTCTATTGCAGGATTTACTCATCAAAAGCAAAAACGGTTCGTAGTGCGGACTTCAGTCCGGAGCATTTGGCGGACTTAAGTCCCCACTACAAACCAAAACGGTTCGTAGTGGGGACTTCAGTCCGCAGCATTTGGCGGACTTAAGTCCCCACTACAAACCAATCTTATTGTGCGGACTGAAGTCCGCACTACAAACCAAAACTGTTCGTAGTGCGGACTTCAGTCCGGAGCGTTTGGCGGACTGAAGTCCGCACTACAAACCAATCTTATTGTGCTCAATCCACCGGACATGATATGACCAATGACCAATGACCAATGACTACTTTTGATTCTTAATAATATCCTCCAACTTTTTACCAGCCGGAAGTTCAGTAAAAACCCGATCGCCCGTTTTAGCACCCTCTAAAATCTGAATCTTGTTACCAATAGTCGAGCCAACAGTCACAGGCTTAAACTTCGGCTGCTGCTTCTCATCGGGAACCAGCACGCCGGTTTGACCCTTATTAGTCACAATGGCCACCGTTGGAACAACCAAAGCATTGCTGAGCTTTTGACCGACAAATTTCAAATCTACATTCATTCCAGACTGCAAGAAATCCTTGCCCGTGTCAATCGCAACGCGCACTTGAAACAGAGTTACATCTCGCTCTTTCACCGCTTCCGGCGCAATTAACTTAACGCGGCCTTTAAACACTTTATCGGGATAAGCATCAGCCACAATTTCAACTATTTGACCCGGTTTAATTTGACTGATATCTGCCTCCGGGACTTTCGCCAAAACTTCCACATCTCTAGCCAGAGCGACAATCGATGTCGAAGTTGCCGAAGTCGCCTCGGATGCCGAAGTTGCTGGAGTTACAAAAGCTCCTTGAATCGCGTATCTTTGGGTAATAACTCCTGCAAAAGGAGCGCGAACTTTCGTATCTTCTAACTGCACTTCTTGGAAGCGGACTTGAGCTTGAGCTTCGGCTAAATCAGCTTTAGCGGAGGCTATTTCTTCAGGGCGAGCGCCGTTTTCTTGTACGGCTAATTGGCTTTTTGCTTCAGCAACTGCGGCTTGGGCTTTAGCGATTTCTTCTGGACGGTTGCCGTTTTCGGTTTGTGCTAATTTGCTTTTAGCTTCGGCAACTTCTGCTTCGGCTTTGGTAATTTCTTCCGATCGCGTGCCGTTTTGTAACTGCTTCAATCCTTGCTGTTCTACTTCCACAGCAGCTTGCAGTTGCTGAATTTGCGACTCGCGACTTTCTTGCAGTTGTTGCAAGCGTTTTTGGGCTTCTCTTACCTTAGCTTGAGCCGTGCGATTTTCTTTGATCAACTCATCGAGTTTATCTTGAGCAAGAGCACCTTCTTGCACTAATGGGCGGTTGCGTTCCACCCGCTGAGCTGTTAGTTCAGCTTGGGCTTTACTCGATTCAATTTGCGTTTGTGCTTGGGCAATTTCTTGTTTGACACTGCCAGTTTGAGCGTCTGCTAAACGCGCTTGAGCTTGGGCTAGACGAGCTCGCCCTTGGCTGACTTCTTCTACGCGACTGCCGGCTTTGAGTTGCTCTAAACGGGCTTGAGTTTGCTGCAATCGGGCTCTGGCTCCTGCAACTTCTTCTACACGACTGCCGGCTTGGAGTTGCGCTAGAGTAGCCTGGGCTTGCTCTACACGCGCGCGGGCGCTGGCGATGTCTTCCGATCGATTTCCAGCTTCAATTTTGGCAAGTTTAGCTCGAATGCTGGCTTCGCGGGCTTTGGCTTGGGCGAGTTGAGCTTCCACGTCGCGGCTTTCCATACGGGCGACCATTTGTCCTGCTTCCACGCGATCGCCCTGTTCGACAAATAACTCTGCGATCCGGCCGGAGCCTTTGGGGCTGAGATTCACGCGCTGTACGGGTTGCACTGTCCCGCTAGAGGTGATCCGCACCGTCAGGTTTTGCGCTTCCACCGGCACTGTCATTGCTGCGATCGCATCTACTTTCGGCTGCGATCGACTTTTTGATATATATAAGGTAGTCGGTACAGCTAGCAACCCGGCTGCAACCAAACCGATCGCCCATCGCGGCATCTTCCGTGCGGGTTTCTTAGGGGACTGCTTTTGGGCGGTTTTTTTATCTGCAATTTTTGTCTCTGGGGCCTTGGTGTCTGCAATCTGAGTATCTTCCACCTTGACCTGAGCAGCTTCCTTTTTGGGGCTAACGATCATACCGACTCACCTAATTAAATCTCAGGATTACCTTAAAGGTAAAATTTTTTCTGATGCGCGGCATCGTCTTTCAGACTCATCCGATCGGGTGATTTAAAAAAAGTTCCCCAACCAGCACCTGTAAACAATTATAGCTAATCTTTGCAACTTATTAAAAAATGTTAAGTTTTTTCAGCCTCAAGAGGTGGGCCCAAGCTTCGATCGCACGCAACTCACAATATACGGAGGCGGGATCGGCCAGCGGGCGATCGGCTTGGTGTACGTCGTGGCTTGTCTTGTAGGGCGATCGCACAGTGCGTGGGACAAACGACAACATATTTAAGACATTGAATCTCATAAACCCGATTTGTCGATCGCGGTGCCGAAGTCCTGAATATATCTCTGCCCTGTCCCCGCAACAGGTTAAAATATTTTGCAAATTTGTTAAAAATGGAAAAACCCAAACATGAATCGTCCTCAAAGCGTTACAGTTCTGGCAATCTTACAGTTAATTAGCGGCATCTTCAGCCTGCTTGACGGCTTGTTCATCCTACTATTTGCAGGCGTTTTAGGCGGTCTCGGTGCAGTGGGATTCGGTGCCAAAGTTGGCACTGTCATCGGCGGGTTCATTGCAATTTTTGCTGGAATCGCTATTATTATCGGAATTATTTCCTTAGTTTTAGCATGGGGTTTGTTTCAACTCAAAACTTGGGCTTGGACAGGAACATTCATTATCCATGTCATCGCCATCCTCGCCCAAATTGCTAAACTGTTCGGTACCGCAGGTGCAGCCGTCAATTTTTTATCTCTGGGTTTTGCTATCGCTAGCATTTACTACCTGCTACAGCCCGATGTTAAACAAGCATTTTCTGTTTAATTTAGTCCTACTCTTTCAGTCCGCGCAGGCGGACGAAAGTTTGTGTAGATGCGATTTCAATCGCCGAATCCGATCTTTGTTTGTGTAGATGCGATTTCAATCGCCGAATCCGATCTTTGTTTGTGTAGATGCGATTTCAATCGCCGAATCTGAACTCTTTCAATTAACGGTACTGAATTCTCGGGTCAAAAACAGCATAGGAAATATCCACCACCAGATTGATCAGCACAAAAGTCACAGCCACAAAAATTACTCCGCCTTGGACAATAGGGTAATCCCGCGTCAGGATACCGCTATAAATCCAAGAACCAATTCCGGGCCACGAGAAAATCGTTTCAGTCAAAATCGCACCGCCTAAAAGCGTACCAAACTGCAAACCGATAGTTGTGACGATCGGCAAAAACGCATTTTTCAAAGCGTGTCTCAAAATCACCCAAAATTCCGGCAAACCCTTAGCCCGCGCCGTGCGGATGTAATCTTGCGATAACACTTCCAGCATCGCAGCACGAGTAATTCGAGCGATAATAGCTAGCGGGATAGTTCCTAAAGTCAAGGCTGGAAGGATTAAATGGGCGATCGCATCCCGGAAAGCAGCCAAATTCCACCTCAGCAAAGAATCCACAACATAAACACCCGTAATCGACTTAAAACCAAACCCCAAATCCACACTAATTCGCCCGCTAGGGGGCAGCCATTTCAGATAAACAGCAAACAAATAAATCAACATCAAACCCAACCAATAGACTGGTAAAGATACCCCAATCAAAGAACCGCTCATCGTCAGATTATCCAGCCAGCTATTCTTCCGAACCGCCGCCAAAATTCCCGCCGGAATTCCGATCGCAAGTGCTACCAACATCGCCGCCACCGACAGTTCCAAAGTAGCAGGCCAGCGAGTTATAATTTCATCAATTATCGGAATTCCGCTAATAATGCTATTTCCCAAATCAAAGCGCATCAAACTCCCTAAAAAAGCCAAATATTGCAAAAATAAAGCCTGATTTAAACCCAATCTCGCTCTCAAGATTTCTACTTGTTCGGGAGTTCCGCGTTCTCCCAAAAGCACAGTCGCCGGGTCTCCAGGTATCAAATGCAAAAAAATGAATACTAGCAGAGTGATTCCGAACAAAACTGGCAATATTCCTAGTAAACGTTTAACAATATATTGGAACATCAGTTTATTTTAAATGTGATCTCATTATAAGTTCGTAGTGCGGACTTTAGTCCGCAGCATGAAAGCGGACTTCAGTCCGCACTACGAACCTTACTTATTAATCAAACCAAATCTTCACTATGACTTACTCACATCCTCAAGACACTCTGAAAAATCTGCGGACTGAAGTCCGCACTACGAACCTTCCTTACTTATTAATCAAACCAAATCTTGACTAGGATTCAATACGGTTGACTTAACAGTTTTTGACAAATTTCAGAGATCGATTTGATAGGCAATACAGGCATTTTTTGCTCATCAGATTGTTCTTAAGTCAACCGTATTGGACTATGATTTACTGACATCCTCAAAAGACTCCGAACCCAAAGGACTTGGAATCCAACCTTGAATATTCTTGCGTTTCCCTAAAAGTGGCTGTGAATGTACGATCGGCAAACGCACAGCCTCCCCATACAAAATCTCGCCAACTTCCGCATAAATTTTCGCCCTAGCTGCTTTATCCCCACTCGCCCTTCCCTGATCCAAAAGTTCCAAAACCTTCGGATTTTTCCAATTTCCCAAATCCGCCGTCGAACCAGGCCCGAAGTGAGGATAATAAAAATTGTCTGGATCGCCATAATCTCCAGTCCAACCCATCATAAAAGCTTGAAAGCCCGGAGGTTTTAGTCGATCGGCTAAATAAGCAGACCAATCCTTTGTCAGCAATTTTACCCGAATCCCGATCGCGCTCAAATCCGCCGCAAAAGCCTCAGCAATCGGTTTCGGCGTAGGAAAATAGGGACGGCTGACGGGCATATACCACAAATCCAAATCAAAACCATTCGGATAACCGGCCTTCGCCAGCATTGCTTTAGCTTGCTGCGGGTTAAATTCGTAATCTTTAACTTTGTCAGACTCCGCCCAATTCAGCGACGGCGGGATAAATTGCGAGTCATGTTTGCCAAGTTCTCCCCAGAAAGCCTTGACTATAGCTTGTTTGTTGATTGTTTGGGCGATCGCCCGCCGCACCTCCGATTTAGCCAAAGGCCCATAACTCGGATTTAAGGCTAAATAACCCACATTAAAAGAAGGCCGCACCACAGCTTCTAAATTAGTATCCGCCTGCACCTCTTTCAATTGATCCGGCGTTAAATCCACAGTAAAATCAAGTTGACCAGCCCTCAATTGAGCCAATCTCGCCGCCGGATCGTCCACAAAACGAAGTACCAACTGATTAACTTTCGGCGTTCCAGCTTTCCAATAATTCGGATTTTTTTCTAAGATAATGCGATCGCCCGATCGCCATTCCTTAAATACAAAAGGCCCCGTACCCACCGCCAGCGACCCCGGAGTGCCGTATTTAGCCCCCACTTTTTTCACCGCCGCCGGACTCGCGATCCCAAAATAACCCGACCCAATCGCCGCCGGAAAGGCCGCAAAAGGCCGATTTAAGACAAACCTAATCGTAGACTTATCAACAACGGTCACATCCTTGACCAGGGAATCTTTATCGCCCTTAAATCCAGCAAAAAAGTCCTTCCAAATCTGATAATTTTTGCCAGAATCCCGATACCCCTGAGGATTTTTCGCATCCCACCAGCGATCGACATTAAACTTGACAGCATCCGCATCAAAATCCGTCCCATCGTGAAACTTCACCCCGGATCGCAACTTAAAAGTCCAAGTTTTGCCATCTGTCGAACTCGACCATTTAGTCGCCAGACTCGGTTCCAGTTCTACGGTTCCCGGTTTAAAATCAGTCAAGCGATTGTAAATTTGGTCGATCGCAATCACCGAATTACCATCAGTAACATTTCCCGGTTCCAGATTCACCGGTGGGCCGCCCGCGCCGTAGACTAAAGCCCCCGCTGGAACAGCACCAGGAGTTGTCGCAGTTGGAGAATTATTATTGTTAACTGTGTTTGAATTAGTGCTGCAATTGGATAGAATTAAAGCCATCCCAAAAACAAGACCTAATAAAAATAAACGCCAGGATTTTATTAATTTCATCTCAATCGCTCCTTCCCGGTAAAAATCAGCTATCTTAAAAGTTTGTAGTCAGTAACAGTAGTCGTAGGGTGCGTCGCCATTGAAAATCTCCCAAGTCGATCTACAATCTCAAAGCGACGCACCTGTGCCATAGCTGACCCGTGAAAAAACACTTTTTTGTAAGTAGTTGCACAGAATTAATTACACAAACTCTCACCTGAAAGCCTTGCCTAGTTAAGACTTTTGATGTAATTAATTTTGCCCAGTTACTTAGCATTACTTTTGGGAACTCATATAACAATAGTTCGGACAGTTTTTTAACGGCCCTGTAAGCCTAGGGCGAGGAAGCCCTGCCATTTTTAACGCATTTTAGGAAACTTAGCGCGCTTACTTAAACTTTGAAATAATAATCTACCATATAGCCAGTCTGGGTTTCGGACACTCGACTAGATATAAAACTGTCCGATGTATTGATATAACCTTGAGCCTTTTAATGACCGGGCATATTACCTAACCATAGCCCGAGCAACTCCCGACTCATCAATCAATATTAAATTTTAGGTGATCGCTAGTATTGCCAACCATTATTGATACAACAATTCAGCCCTAGTAAAATACAGGGGGGGGAAATTATAAGAATAAAAACCTCCCTGTTCAGTGATAGAATATTCTATCACTACACTTGTAGCTCCAGGTACACCTAGAGGTACAGATACAATTTGATTGTTTGGTCCGTATTTACACTCTCCAGCCCAAAGCAATTTTCCATCAACTGATATTCTTACTAAATAAGTTAAGTTGGTATCTCCAGCCGATAAATCTTGTTGACCCAACTGTAGGAGCAACCCCTTTTGAGAACCATCTAGTTGAAAACCCACTCGTTGTTCGTTTGTATTTCCTCTTAAGCTAAATACTGGTGAAGATAACTTCCCACGAATTAAAATTGTTCCTTTCACAAAATTTATATAATTATCACCGGATATTACCATGTCTTTGAGCAATAAATTAACTTTTTTGAACCGACTCAAGTCAGACGGAGGCGCGGTAAATCCTTTATTTGGAAAATATCCAGGAAGTTCATTATTCTTGTTTTCTCCTTGACGAGTGACCTCATTGCCCAACTGAGGCGATTCAGTTGGTTGTGCACTAATGTTTGGACTCCCAGTTGGAGTTGGAGTCGGCGTTGGAACCAATGACGGAGTGGGTAATGGAGTCGGCGTTGGAACCAATGAAGTAGTTGGTGATGGAGTCGGCGTTGGAACCAATGACGGAGTGGGTAATGGAGTCGGCGTTGGAATGGGTGGTGGAGTAGGGTTGTTTAAAGCTAAATAACCTCCTTTGAGAAGTAAGAAAGTAACTCCTGATGCAATGAATGCACCAAAAATAAACGCGGAAATAATTAAATAGATGATTGTCTTGGTTTTTCCTGGCTGTCTATTCTCATTTTCCCCTCCAGGCTTTTGATTAGAACTTGATGAAGGCCTTTGATCTTTCTGGCTCATTTTTTTTTACTCCATTTAATTCATATTTTATTCGTAGCTTACCAATCCATCTTTAAAAATAGGGTTCTCAGCTAAGTCAGGTTGCTTTATTATCCAATCGCTTGATACTCGTTGCAGGCAAAGTCTGATTAGCAGGGCGTACTTTCTGCTTATTACCTAATTGGAACGAGGCAAACGTTGAATAAACAATGCCCCTTGCCTTTCCTCTACTATTTGCGCTCTCTCCCAATCGAGCCACTGGAGAAATCCGTTGCTATTTTTGATGAAATCCTCAGTAACGTTCAAGGGAAAATTGAGCATTTCTAAACCTGTAATCCTGAGCATATTCCCTAAAATATTGTCGAGGAAATTGCTAGCATTTATATTCTCTTGCCTCATTAGTTCACAGATTTCCTTCAGAGCTTCTAATTTTTGATTATCGACCCAGCTTGAAGATGAAAAAATTCTAGTAGCTTCATCTAGTGGCAAACTGAGATTTTCTCTCATTAAACCTCGAAAAATCTCACTTTTTACAAGGCTTCCAATGTTCTTTTTTTGAATTTTTTCGCAAAGAGCTAACAGTCCAGAAAAGCTTGGTGACTTAAAACATAAGCCCGACAAAAATGTTGCTTGGTTATAAACCAGAGCATTTTCGCCTATTTTCGTGATTTTTAAGATGCCACCAGGAGGAACTGTTATGTTTCTTACTTCCGTTGTCTCTGAGTTGCCTAATGAATTTCTTGGATCTAGAAACTCATATCCTTCCGTGGAAAGCCGCCACAACCTTTCTATTGATTGTACCCCAAAGTCCCAAACCTGAGCTGGAATTCTTACACCTTTAATCCCTCGAATCTCGATTAATTCACCATGTTGACTACGACTCTCAATTACTCCATCAGCGCAGCCCTTGTTAAACACATTTAGACTATAAATCCTGCTTGCATCACTCAATTCTTTATAATTGACACTATCAACTATAAAGTCATAGTTATAGTTAATTCTTGGTAGTCCCTGTAAATTTATAGTAATAGGCCTTGGTTCCACAGTATCGTTAACTTGGGTATGTACAGGTCTCCAAATTTCCGGGTGGATAACCTGCTGATTCAATTTAGGCCAAGCTTTAGCCAGTTGAGTAGCAGAAATAATAAACGCAGCTTTCACCTGTAGTCGTTCTTTTTCCCTCGCTACAGCCATACCTGCTACACCTTTTAGTTCGTCATCCCACACGGGCGCACCACTGAAACCAGGTTCTAAGGCATAACCCATCTGTTTCACATCCTCAAGCTCCACCCAACCTTTAGCATTTCGTGTGCGTAACACACCAGAAGCTGGAACACCATTGGCTTGACCTTCTGGAAAACCCAAAACTTGGAAAGGATGTCCCCACAAGTCGTTAGATGTAACCAATCGCACACAGCGAAATCCATTGGGCGGAAGACTCTCTAACTCTAATCCAGCAATATCTTCTTCAAACTTATTACGATTGAGTGGTCGCCAGAAAACTACTTTGGCTTTGAACGGCCGTTGGGATGCCAGGATTGGGAAGTCTAAAGTGATTTCTGCATCCGGCATCTCGACAGTTTCTTTCGGCAGTCCCAAAGCACCAGCTACCACATGGGCGCAGGTCAGGATATGCTTTTCAGAGACTAAAAAGCCAGCACCAACAACTTTGCCGCTACTGTTTGAGTAAATCCTGACGATCGATGGTTCAAGTGCTACTGTCATCGTTTGACTTTCGTTGCCACTTCAGCGTAATTTCATAGTTGACTTCGGCATTGCCAGAAGCAATAACGGCCCCAAGTTCAGCACTCATTTTTATACCAAACTTAACCTCCACTTCATCTGCTGGCTCGTTCAAGCTACGCACCTTGGTCATGATCGCATTTGTTAGGGGCTTGATTTTTTCCAGTGCCGACTCGAAAGTCTGTTGCGCCTTTTGAACGATTTCATCGCGCAAACCAATGCAATCGTCAATTGGGGCTGGATCTTCTACTTCCACAAAAATGGAGTCGCCACTTTCTAAAGGAAATTCAACTATGCGCTTCACACTTGACCTCGTTATCTTGTTTGGGACGATGTAGTATATGGTATCTCTATTTTCTTTTATAGACAAGACTTATGCAAATTACCTGTTCAGAAACTACCTATAGTAGCAAAGTGGCTCGGCGTACCTTACCATCGGAATTGCCAATTCGGAAGCTTAAGCTGTTGCGCATTTAAATTGCATATTTATGGCGGACGGGACGCCCACCCCACAATACTTTGATGGTTTTTTGATATACAATTTAAATGCCGCAACAGCTTATCAAGCCACCATCCGCGAAGACATCGCCCATTTCCCGGTTATCGCGTCGCAAAAGCCGAAGCAATGACTGATGCAGAAATGGAAGCACTGTTAGATACGACCGACGGTTTATTGAAGTTATAAAATATGGAACACGCTGATGATATCATGTTGGAACTAGCGGGAATGGACGATCGCGATCGAGTAAAACTCGGCACCGTCGCAGATAATCGAAATCCCCAAAAATCATCAGTACCAACTTCCAAACTATCGATCGCACCACACAGCTACAACTCATAACTCTCCTCACCCATATTCCCCAATTCTGGGCTACCGAGAAACTCTCCATCCTCTAATTCCTCAATTGCAGACTCAAAACTTTCCACCACAAACGGCAAACCCGCCGCCATCAAACCGCGCTGAATGCGATCGCTACTTTCATCAAACAACACAAATAGCGGATGAACAGCCTCAGCCTCAGCGCTAAAAATATGTCTGTAGCGGTAAGGCATCACCCACTCGTAAGTTTTATCCAACCAAACCTGACACTGCCGCCAGCGCCCCAACAAATCAGAAAAATCTTCACCAGGGCGGTGAATAAAAACTAAAATTTCCACCCCAATTTTAACTTTCCACTCTGGATCGCACATCAAAATCACCAAATCGCAAGGCAAACAAACTGCTTGTCCCGGCGATATGCTAGTCCCCCCACCTCCCGCATAGGACACCCCCTCCCGCAAGCGCGCAATCGGCAAAGGAATGCTAATTAAACTTTCGTTAGCGCGACGGATACTCGGAATCATCTCCATGTACAGCCGATATTTTTTCAGCAGGGCGATCGCCGCCGAAAATTCGCTGTACTGTGCTAATAAAGCCTCGTAATGTGATTGTTTGACAGACATTTTAAATCAATTAATAATTAATTAGTCATTGGTCATTTGTCATTTGTCATTTGTCATTTGTCATTTGTCATCTCGCCCGAAGAGCGACTTGCCCGCCCGCGAAGTCGAGGGGAGCCGAAGGGTGGTCATTTGTCATTTGTCATCTTGCCCGAAGAGCGACTTGCCCGCCCGCGAAGTCGAGGGGAGCCGAAGGGTGGTCATTTGTGCAGTAGAGAACTCGCGAACAGCATTCCTGCCGTCATTAGTCATTGGTGATTACTTGGCGGTAATTGGTGATTTGTTATTTAAAATGTAGCCAAGACGATAAGCTAATCGTCATTTAAATTTCCAAGCTGATTCCCTTGTAGTAAGGACTTCGGAGGGGTAATCATGCAATTTAAATGTCGAACAGCTTACCACTGACTGAACATTATTAAAAATTCAAACAAAGCCAATGTCAACTGACAACCCCTCGACTCCGCGGGCGGGCTCTTCTGTCAACTGACAACCCCTCGACTCCGCGGGCGGGCTCTTCTGTCAACTGACAACTCTTCGACTCCCCTCGACTTCGCGGGCGGGCAAG
Organism: Microcoleus sp. bin38.metabat.b11b12b14.051; assembly: GCF_013299165.1. NCBI lineage: Bacteria > Bacillati > Cyanobacteriota > Cyanophyceae > Oscillatoriales > Microcoleaceae > Microcoleus > Microcoleus sp. bin38.metabat.b11b12b14.051. The sequence continues at coordinate 11,924 of NZ_JAAFKD010000032.1, read as the reverse complement.
TCGCTCTTCGGGCAAGCTGTCAACCCCTCGACTCCGCGGGCGGGCTCTTCTGTCAACTGTCAACTGTCAACTGTCAACTGACTTTTTACATCTTCTGAAACACTGCGAACATCGGCAGGTACATCGACAGCAAAATCGAAGCTACGATCGCACCGATGACCACAATCATCAGAGGTTCCAACATACTGGTAAGTCCTTTGACTGCTTCTTCCACTTCCGTTTCGTAGAAAGCGCCAACTTTCATCAGCATCTTATCCAGTTCCCCTGTTTCCTCGCCAATTGCCATCATTTGAATAGCCAAAGACGGAAAAACAGCTTGTTCTTGCAAAGCAATACTGATCATGCCGCCGCTTTGAATTTCCTGTCTGGCATATTCGATCGCATTCGATATCGCCTGATTCCCCGCCACATCTCGCACAATTTCCAAAGAACTGAGAATCGGCACGCCCGATCGCGTCAGCGAGCCAAAGATGACGCAAAACCTCGCCACCGCCGATTTTTCGATCAAATCTCCAAAAATTGGCAACTTCATCGCAATCCTATCAATTTGCAGGCGACCTATAGGAGTTTTGTAGTACATATCGAACGCTATTTTTAGCGCTGCAATCACCCCAATCACCGTCACTTGTTGGATCGGAGGCCAAGCCGTACAAAACGCGCTAATTCCTAGCATAAACAGCGTAAAAGCTGGCAAATCGGCGCCAATATCCTTAAATATTTTCGCGAAAGTTGGCAGCAAGAATATAGTCATCGCGAAAAAAATCACGATCGCGATAAACAGCACTGTCTTCGGATAAGACATAGCCGACTTAATTTCCGCCTCAGTTTTGTGATTTTTTTCCATCATCACCGCCAAACGGTCGAGGGTTTCATCTAGCACCCCACCGACTTCTCCCGCCGCCACCATGCTGACGAAGAGTTGGTCAAAAACATCAGGAAACTTAGACATCGCCTCTGCCAAGTTTATCCCCTCCTGGACATCAGCATTCATGCTCCTGAGCGCTCGCTTCAACTTAGCATTAGAACACTGCTCGTGGAGTACCGAAAGGCATCTCACGATCGCCACCCCTGCATTAAACATAGCCGCAAACTGACGAGCAAAAATAGCCATATCCTTAACAGTAAGACTGGTAAGGTTATACTCAAATTGCTCCTGGATTGCACTCAAATCAAAACTACCTTTCGGTTTTTCGCGAACAACGTTGGTAGCCACAGCTCACCTCTGAAATTTTATTAAAAGTCATTAGTCATTAGTCATTAGTCATTAGTTTTTTGGGTATTAACTCCTAACTAATGACTACTGACTCCGCCCAAAAACTGGTACAAGGCACGACAATCATCACGGTCGATCCCCAAATTTTAGACTATAGTTTTAAATCTAAAATCTAAAATCTAAAATCGACTGACTGCCTGACTGAATTAATTAATGAGTCTTTTGCTTTTCGCCAACAGGTGCCGGGCCGATCAAGCGTTCGAGTTCGTCAGCCTTAGAAGCCTTGCCCATTGCCGATTCCCAACTGATTTTACCGGTCTTGTAAAGTTCAGCCAGCGCCATTTCCATCGTTCTCATGCCCAATTTCGCCCCCATTTGGATTTGGGAGTAAATCATCGGAGTTTTGCCCTCCCGGATCAAGTTAGCCATAGCTGGAGTATTCACCATGATTTCCATAGCGCAACAGCGACCGCCCCCAACTTTCACCACCAAATTTTGGCTGCAAATTCCCACCAAAGAGTTAGATACTTGGGCGCGAACTTGGGGTTGTTGAATGGGCGGGAACACGTCCAAAATCCGATCGATCGTTGCAGCAGCCGAATTAGTGTGCAACGTTCCCATCACCATGTGACCTGTTTCTGCCGCCGAAATTGCCAGACCGATCGTTTCCAAGTCCCGCATTTCCCCTACCAGAATTACATCAGGATCTTCGCGCAAAGCAGCTTTCAGTGCATTAGCAAAGCTCTTAGTATCTTCGCCCTTTTGGCGCTGGTGAAACAAACTCTTGATATTCGGAAACACATATTCGATCGGGTCTTCAACCGTCAGAATGTGCTCTGCCCGCGTCCGGTTGACCAGATCCAACAAAGCCGCCATCGTAGTAGTTTTCCCCGAACCGGTTTGTCCCGTCACCAACAGCATACCCCTGGGTCTTTCCGTCAGATCCCGCAAAATCTGCGGCACACCTAAAGCATCTGCGTTAGGAATCTTAGAAGCCAGAGCCCGCATACAAGCAGCCCAAGCACCCCGCTCCCGGTAGACATTGACCCGGAACCGAGCCAATCCCCGAACCCCGTAAGCGCAGTCGAGTTCCCACTCCATTTCCAACTGCTTGCGCTGCATATTGTTGAGCATTTGGAAAATCAGGATCTGCACTTCCTCAGCAGACAGAATGTCGCCGTATTGCGACTGAGGAGTTAGTTTCCCGCTGACGCGGAAGAATATAGGCGCGCCTGCTTGGATGTGTATGTCCGAACCCCCTTGCTCTACCAGGGACTCCAGTACGTCTTCAATCATCAGACCCATAGATACCTCTCCTAGATCGAGTTGATAGTTATTGACCAATTTAACTCACTTGTCAATTGTTAGTTGTCAGTTGTCAGTTGCTAGTTGTTTTTCTGCTGACTAATGACTAATGACTAATGACGAATGACTAATGACGAATGACTAATGACTAATGACTAATGACGAATGACGAATGACTAATGACTAATGACTAATGACGAATGACTCCCCAATCAATCCAAAAAGCGCGGTGTCAAGCAGTACGGACAATCCAGCATCTCCGGCTTCAATTCCGCCCGACAAGTTTTGCAGGTAAGTCCCTGCTTGCGTTTGGCTTTCATTTCCGCCTCCAGCCCGGAGTCAGTAAACGTCACCCGCTCGACTTCTTCAAAGGTAGTCGCGCCTTCCCGCACTAACTGTAGGCTGTAAGCCAGCAACGTTTTCATCCCTTCTTCTACCGCAGCTTCCTTAATTTGCTCTGTGGCAGCTCCTTGAGTGATCAGAGTTTGCAGCCGCTCAGTATTTTTCAGGAACTCGTAAACCCCTACCCGTCCTTTGTAGCCTAGGCCTCCACACTTGCGACAAAGTTGATCGCGTTCTGCTAGTTCTTTCCTTTCCTCCAGCAGTATGGTGTTGGCTCTGTTGACAGTCAGATCGATTTCTTGAGAAGCTGACAGACCGTACTTGCCGAGTTCTTCAGTAGTAGGTTGGTAAGGAATGCAGCATTTGTCACAAACGCGCCGCATCAGACGCTGAGCCAACACGCCCAAGAGAGCTGCCGAAACCATGAACGGTTCTACCCCCATTTCTGCCAAACGCGCCACCGCCCCAGCCGCGTCGTTCGTGTGCAGCGTCGTCAGCACTAAGTGTCCGGTCAAAGCAGCTTCCAGAGCTGTTTTGGCCGTTTCCTTGTCCCGGGTTTCCCCCACCAGCATCACGTCAGGGTCTTGCCGCAAAAACGCCCGCAGAATGTTAGAAAAAGTCAAGTCTTTTTCCCGAATTACTTGACATTGGGTAATTCCTGGCAAAGCATATTCGATCGGGTCTTCCGCCGTACTGATATTAACCCCCGGATCGTTCCGTTCCGCCAGAATCGAGTACAGAGTAGTTGACTTACCAGAACCCGTCGGCCCCGTCACCAAAATCAGTCCGAACGGACGGCTAGCAGTCTCTCGCACCAAAGCCAGAGTTTCTTGATCCGAGATCAACAAACCCAAACCTAACTGAGTGCTGGAACTGTCCAAAATCCGCAACACGATTTTTTCGCCGTACCGCGAAGGCAAGCTATTCACCCGGAAATCCACCGTGCGTCCCTCAAACACCCGGCGGATGCGACCATCTTGAGCTTGTCGGCGTTCGGCAATGTCCAGGTTGGCAATAATCTTGAAACGAGCTGTAATCGATTGCACTACCTGCTTGGGAAACCGGAAATACTCTTGCAGCACCCCGTCTTTCCGCATCCGAATCCGCATGAATTCTTCTTGAGGTTCTACGTGGATGTCAGACACCTTTTCCGACAAAGCTTTAGCCAAAATGATGTTGACAGCCTTAATTACCGGAGCCGCCTCAGCATCGTCTAGGGTGTTAGCTAGGTCTTCTTGATCCGCACTCACCTCTTCTAGCGAGAGCTCGCCAAAATCTCCCTCCCCTAGCTCTAGCTTTCTCTGCTTATCGGCTTCTGCTATTTTGGCTGCTACCTTAACTTGCTCGTCTTGATAGGTTGCAGTAATGTCCTGATAGTCGTCTGGCGTAATCACCCGTCGCTGCAAAGCCATGCCGTGAGGCTGTAAAATCCGCCGCAAATCTTCTATGGCGTTGAGGTTATCGGGGTCTACCATTGCTACTAAAACCGCCTGAGGCTCTGTTTCAGTCTTCGCTACTGGTAAAAACCTACCTTGGTGACAAATGTCGATCGAAATCTTCAATCGATCGAGCATAGCTCCGAGTTGCTCGTTCGACAATTCGCTCATCTCCGGGTCATATGCTTCAACGCCGTAGACAATCTTCCGTTCAAACATCTGCTGTTTCTTGTAAAGCCGCAGCAATTCAGGGGGCAACGGCTGCCCGGTAAGTGCTTCCAATACCTCCGTCAACCGCTTACCCGACTTCCGGCTTTCTATTTGAGCTTCATTCAGTTGCTGGCTGTTGACGTAGCCCGACTGAATCATCTTGTTGAGAGCCGGAGTAAATTTGTTGACCGCAATTATCGATGTGGAGCGAAGCCCCTGGGATGCGTTAGTCATATAAAACACTCAATAGGTGGGAAACTCAGTCACAAAAAGTGCTGAGAGGAAAACCAACTCGGGGTTTCAACCCCCGTATGCTTTGCTTGTGGATGAGCTATCGTACTTTTATGGCTCAATCCCTATTCGTAAAGCGTAAACTCCTACTCCCCTCTTAGTTTCGCCCACAAATTGACGACTCGTTTGAGGGATTTGCGGATGCTGACCGGATCTGGTTCGTTGATGCCTAAGTTGCTTGCTTGCCCGATCGACCCGCGGGATACTCTTGTTATAGCCCAGAGGGTAGGCGCTTGGGGATTGCCCGTACCGTTCGATCGCAGCGGGGCGGGCTTTGTCGCAGAACCGCGATGTTTTCTATTCTGAAATTGTTCGCTGAGATTACACCGCCCGCGGCGGCGCCGTTAGCTCTACAAGGCTAAAGATTAGCTATGCGAGCTGTCACGATGATAGCTTTTACGAAACCCCTCAGAAAAATTTATCCAAAACCAGATAAATCATCACAGCCTAGACCTTAAATTGTTTTGGTCTTTTCTTTTTGTTTAGCTTTTGGGCTAAACTACACTTGCATTATTTTTTGATAATCTGATAATGCCTATCGTTTGATGCGCTATAATTTGAGGCTGCCAGAGACTCCAGTATCCAATCATAAAAACAGCACCCCGAATTCCCGTCAAGATTAACAACTTACTTTCAGGGTTAGACCAGCAGATAACTAACCCTAGCCGAGTATCAACCGAGCGGGCTGAGATGTGAAATCTTACTCTTGGGACTTAACTAATTGTTAATTAATTGTGAATCTCTGATTTTATTGAAAACGGCTATGCTCGTTCGCTCACTCCAAATTTATCTTGCTCTCTCTTTTAAAACCCTCCCACTCAATACTTCCGATCGTTGTTGATTGCCAATGGTATAATAAGGGTTTTAACGCGATTTGGCTATCGAGTTAGCAACGTAAAATCAATGGCTGAAAACTCGAAACTAAAACCGGTTCGGACTCTTGCCACTGGGAGAAAAATCTGAGTTTGCCTGCGACTAAAATAGCGAGATAGATTTTACATTCACGCTTCTTGTCAGCAACTACTGAACCCTTGGCAAAAAAACTTAAACTTTACGGTTTACTGCAACATTTAAAGCAATTTTTAAGTTGACAGTTGATAGTTGAGTCTTGACACCGAGTTCTACATAGAAGGAAGATAATTAAAGCAACTAATACTCGAATATTAATTTATTCCTAAAATAAACATACTTTCAACCAATTTTTTCTGGTAAAAATAGCAAAAATGCGATCGCCCCAGCCCTGAATTAGAACACAACAAAGCTGGTGTTAGCGCCAAAATACGTCATTATAGAGGAAAACAACAAAGTGTCATTTCCCCAAAAAAATATACAAAGCTTTGACAAATGCCTCCTCCTCAGCACTATATTTCCTATCAATCAGATGGTGCCAGACACCGTAAATTCTAGTTCTCTCGATTTACCGGGTTAAATGTATCTGCTAGAATTGATAGGGTTCTGTCGCGCAGCTTTTATGATTGACGAGGAAAAACAGCAAGATCGAGATCCTAACTCAACTGGGGAAACCCCAGAGGGCTCTCCAATGGCAAGCGAAAATCCGCCGGCACCAGCAAACTCGAACGGCTCTGCTGACTGGGAGCTCGAACTTGCTAGAGCTTATCAAAGTGCTCAGGACGATCGCCCGCCAGCAAACGCATCCGGGCAAACCGTCACCGGCAGTTCCACCAACAGCCCGCAGTTAGACGCGGCGGAGTCTTGGAAGAAGGAACTCGCCTCCGTAACAGATGAAAAAGAGGCCCTAAAAACTCAGTTGCAAGCCGCATCCGCTCAACTAGAAGACCTAAAAAATCAAAATCTCCGCCTAGCAGCAGATTTTGACAACTTCCGCAGGCGCACCCAAAAGGAAAAAGAAGAGTTAGATTTACAGGCAAGATGTCTCACGATTAAGCCCCTGTTGCCGGTCATCGACAATTTCGAGCGCGCTCGATCGCACATCAAGCCGCAAACAGACGGCGAAATGAACATTCACAAAAGCTACCAAAGCGTTTACAAGCAAATGGTAGATGGCCTCAAGCAAATCGGGGTTTCTCCGATGCGCCCAGAAGGCGAACAGTTTGACCCCAACCTCCACGAAGCTCTCCTCAGCGAGCCCACTGACGAACACGAGGAAGGTACAATCATCCAAGAACTAGAACGCGGCTACATTCTAGGCGATCGCGTCTTGCGGCACGCCAAAGTAAAAGTTGCGGCGGCTGGGCTATCTGTGGTAGCCTCAGATGAAAATCCCGATAGTTCGGAAAGTTAATCGGGAGAGAAGCTACCACATTCCTCGAAGTCACTGACCCCCGAATAGAATTCGGGGGCAGAGCGGCGGGAGACTCACCAAGTTCTTCGATCGAGACTAAAAGCAGGTCGGCGCTTTCTCCAGAAATTCTGAAAAATGTTTTTACCCGTCTTTGATATTGCTTTAGGACATCAAGTTTGTTTCCTACAATTCCGGTCGGGTGATGCTTGTTAAAACAAGCTGAGTCGTTTTTCCTCCCCCAACTTGTAGTTGGAGGTTTCCAAACATCCCACAAAGTTTTATGAGGCGCTATGGGGAAAATTATTGGAATTGACTTAGGCACGACTAACAGTTGCGTAGCAGTTTTAGAGGGCGGTAAACCCGTCGTGATCGCCAATTCCGAGGGCGGCCGCACAACTCCGAGCATCGTAGGATTTGGCAAGGGGGGCGATCGCTTAGTAGGTCAACTGGCAAAGCGACAAGCTGTAACTAATGCTGTAAATACTGTCTACAGTATCAAAAGATTTATCGGGCGCAGGTGGGACGACACGGAAGAAGAACGCTCCCGGACTCCCTATACCTGCATCAAAGGCAAAGACGACACTGTTAACGTCCAAATTCGGAACAAGGTTCACACCCCCCAAGAAATTTCGGCAATGGTACTCCAAAAGCTCAAGCAAGATGCTGAAGCTTATTTGGGACAACCTGTTACCCAAGCCGTAATTACAGTACCCGCCTACTTCACAGACGCCCAGCGGCAAGCTACTAAGGACGCAGGTACGATCGCGGGTTTAGAAGTCCTCCGCATCGTCAACGAACCGACGGCGGCTGCTCTTTCCTACGGCCTCGACAAGCAAAATATTGAACAGAAAATCTTGGTTTTTGACCTGGGCGGCGGTACTTTCGATGTTTCGATCCTGCAACTGGGAGACGGAATTTTTGAAGTCAACGCCACCGCAGGTAACAATCATCTCGGCGGAGATGACTTCGATGACTGCATAGTTCAGTGGCTGGTAGAAGCTTTCCGAACTCAAGAAGGCAGCGACCTTTCACAAGACAAAATGGCTTTGCAGCGCCTCCGAGAAGCCGCAGAAAAAGCCAAAATAGAACTTTCTAACCGCGAATCTACCTCGATTAATCTGCCGTTCATTTCCTCTGATGCCAAAGGGCCTAAGCATCTGGAAATGGAACTATCTAAGGCTCAGTTTGAAAAACTTGTAGGTCATTTGGTGCAGGCCACGATCGATCCGGTGACTCAAGCCCTCAAAGACGCAAGTCTTACCCCCAAAGACATAGACAGGATTATTTTAGTCGGAGGCTCCACCCGGATTCCGGCAGTTCAAGAGGCAATTAGCAAGTATTTTGGCGGTGTCACTCCCGATCGATCTGTCAACCCCGACGAAGCTGTAGCCGTAGGCGCGGCAATTCAAGCCGGAGTTTTGGGCGGTGAAGTCAAAGATTTGCTGTTGCTAGATGTGACGCCGCTTTCCCTAGGCCTTGAAACCTTGGGCGGGGTATTCACGAAAGTCATTGAGCGCAATACAACTATCCCTACCAGCCGATCGCAAATGTACAGCACGGCTGTTGACGGACAAACCTCCGTAGAAATTCACGTCCTCCAAGGCGAGCGCGCATTGGTAAAAGACAATAAAAGTCTTGGCAAATTTCTGCTCAAAGGCATTCCCGCAGCTCCCCGCGGCGTTCCTCAAATCGAAGTTACCTTTGAAATCGATGCCAACGGCATTCTGAAGGTAGCCGCAGAAGACAAGGGAACCGGCAAAGAACAAAGCATCCAAATCTCCAATACAGGAGGATTGAGCGAAACCGAAGTCGAGCGGATGCGGCAAGAAGCCGAACTTTACGCCGACGAGGACATCAAGCGCGCTCAAATTGTCGAACTCAAAAATCAAGCCGACACCCTAGTCTATAATTGTGGTGTCACTTTGAAAACCAACGCGCAATTGCTGGGCGACGACCTCAAAATCGCAGCCGAAACAGCAGCAACAGCCTTGAAGGCGGCGATGGCTAACCCCGAGATCACAGGCGAGGAACTCACGCCCGCAATCGAAGCTTTCAAACAACTGCTATACTCGCTCGGGACAGCAGTCTACGAGCAAGCCCGCAGCGGGGCTGCCCCGTCAGGCTCGGAAGTTGAAAGCGAGACAATCTCAGAATTAGAAGAGCTTGCAGCTACCGACGACAGTGTTTTGCTGACAGAAGAGCTGCAGATGGTGCCCGAAGCTTCGCCGGAACCTCCGCCACAACCAAAACGACAGCCGGAACGACAGCCGGAACGACAGCCCGAACGACTGTCAAAGCGACAGCCGGAACCAAAACCGGAATCAAAACCGGAACCAAAACCGGAACCAAAACCGGAGCCAAAACCGGAACGACAGTCAAAGCGACAGCCGGAACCAAAACCGAAGGTTCCCGAACCTGACGTTGATGAGATGAATCCTTTCCTTTAGAACAACTCAACAGCTAAAAATTAAAAGTTAAAAATTAACAATGAGAATTTTTAATTTTTAATTCATAATTTCAGGAAAGGTCGCCCGTTTCTTTTTCGTACACTTTTTGTTATTTACCTCCAGGCAAGCAGCTCTATGGCCGGTGATTACTATGAAATATTAGGCGTTTCTCGCAGCGCAGATAAAGAGGAAATTAAGCGTGCTTACCGCCGTCTAGCTCGCAAGTACCATCCAGATGTCAACAAAGAATCCGGTGCGGAGGAGCGGTTTAAAGAAATTAACCGCGCTTACGAGGTACTCTCAGAACCCGAAACCCGCGCCCGTTTCGACCGTTTCGGCGAAGCAGGCGTGAGCGGTGCTGCGGCGGGCCCTGGTTTCCAAGACTTTGGCGACAGCTTTGCTGATATTTTTGAAAGCTTCTTTCAGGGTTTTCAGCAAGGAGGGGCAGCGGGCCAGCAACAAGGTCGCAGACGCAGCGGCCCAGTGCGCGGCGACGATTTGCGGCTCGATTTGCGTCTGGATTTCCGCGAAGCAGTTTTTGGTGGGGAAAAAGAACTCCGCATCAAGCACCTAGAAACTTGCGAAACTTGTACCGGGACTGGCGCCAAACCGGGAACCAGACCTCAAACCTGTTCGACTTGTACCGGCAGCGGTCAAGTCCGACGCGCTACCCGCACGCCTTTCGGCAGCTTTACTCAAGTTTCAGTTTGCCCCACCTGCAACGGCACTGGGCAAGTGATTGAGGACAAGTGCGAAACTTGCGGTGGCCGCGGGCAGAAAGAAGTGATGAAAAAGCTGAAAATCACTATTCCGGCTGGGGTTGACAACGGTACTCGTTTGCGCGTTTCCAATGAAGGGGATGCTGGAAAGCTGGGAGGGCCGCCAGGGGATCTTTACGTGTTCTTGGCGGTGAATGAAGATCCGCTATTTAGGCGGGATGGGATTAACGTTAATTCGGAAGTCAAGATTAGTTACTTGCAAGCAATTTTGGGCTGCCGGTTGGAAGTTGAAACTGTAGATGGGCCGACGGAATTGCTGATTCCTACGGGAACTCAGGCGAATACAGTTCTGACTCTGGAGAAAAAAGGAGTTCCTAAGTTGGGCAATCCAGTCAGTCGCGGTGACCATTTAATTCTGGTGTCTATTGACATTCCGACTAAGGTGACGGCTGAGGAACGGGAGTTGCTGATGCAGCTTGCTAAGCTGAAGGGCGATCGTACTGGTAAAGGTGGCTTGGAAGGATTTCTGGGCAATTTGTTTCAGAAATAAGCAAATATTTGACACTCGTGGGTGTCAAATTTTCCTGTTTCATGATTCGCCAGCGTTTTGTTGGATTATCTCTCAAAAAAGTGTGCGCAATTGCGCACATTTTGTCCAAGAAAAATAATTACTCGGCAATTTGTGGGAGTAGTCCTCAAAAAATGAGACCCATTGGGTCTCAAAAATCGGCGGTAGAATAATTCGCCGACAAGTGGTTTAATTCTCTGTTAAAAAAAAGTGTGCGCAATTGCGCACATTTTGTCCAAGAAAAATAATTGTTCGACAATTTGTGGGAGTAGTCCTCAAAAAAAAATGAGACCCATTGGGTCTCAAAAATCGGCGGTAGAATAATTCGCCGACAAGTGGTTTAATTCTCTGTTAAAAAAAGTGTGCGCAATTGCGCACATTTTGTCCAAGAAAAATAATTGTTCGACAATTTGTGGGAGTAGTCCTCAAAAAATGAGACCCATTGGGTCTCAAAAATCGGCGGTAGAATAATTCGCCGACAAGTGGTTTAATTCTCTGTTAAAAAAATGAGACCAATTGGTCTCAAAATTCCCAGGAAGAATAATTTATCGGCAATTGGTTTACTAAAAAATTAGGCTTTCAGGATTTGAGATCGGAAATTTGAGAATAAAAAACGCACTATGACTTCAACATCCACAATTGAAAATCCCAAATCCCCAGATGCCAAGATCGATCTGCGGGGGACTCCGTGTCCTCTAAATTTTGTCCGCACTAAATTGCGTTTGGAGCAAATGGCACCGGGTGCGGTTTTGGAAGTGTGGCTGGATGCTGGGGAGCCGATCGAACAAGTGCCTGATAGTCTGAAAATGGAAGGCTATCAAATTCTCGAAACTCAATTTATGGCGGATGAGTCGGAGTCCGGCTTTTTTGCGATGAAAGTGCAGCGCCCAGAACTCCAGGAAGCCGGTTGACATACTCCCCGCTCTGAAGAGACGGGGATTCTAAGAATCACTTCTTAGGTTTTCTGCTTCGTAGCACCCGCCTTCACAGATTTACTCTGTTCTGGTCTTACGGTCGCTCCACAGACTGAAACGGCTAGCCCAGCCGCCAAAATGTTATTTGCTGCATTTACATCGCGGTCGTGGTTTGTCCCACATTTAGGGCAAGACCATTCCCGGATATTCAGAGGC
>NZ_JAAFKD010000031.1 GCF_013299165.1 Microcoleus sp. bin38.metabat.b11b12b14.051 | reverse complement strand
TGCGCTTGAGCAAGTCCTCTGCTAGGTTACTGTGTTGGATTTCCCGACCTCTGAACATGATCGTGGCTTTTACTTTGTCCCCAGATTTGATAAAGCGGTCTGCTAGTTTGAGGCGCACTTGGTAGTCATGTTCTTCAATTTTGTAGCGCATCTTCACTTCCTTCACGTCAGCAGTGTGCTGCTTCCGTTTTGCTTCTCGCGCTTTCTTTTCCTGCTCGAATTTGTACTTCCCGTAGTCCATTACCCGGCATACGGGCGGGTCAGCTTTGTCGCTGACAAGTACGAGGTCGAGTTCTTTTTCTTCGGCCAGACGCAGCGCTTCTGCGGGTGTCAATATCCCTAGTTGCGCGCCGTCAGTATCGATCACCCGGATTCTGGGGTATCGAATATTTTCGTTGATCTGGGGTAGATTGCGATTTTGTCTTCTTTCAATCACAGGCATGAATGGTTTTACAAGCAGTAGTTTAATAGTGAAGCTTCGTTGTAGTTACGGGTTTTATCGGTCAATATTTCAGTTGTCCGAACCAACCGTTTTGTCAGGTGTTACCCTTACCGGACGTACTACAGCGCCCTGTCTCCCCTCAGCTTCATCGTTGGGGAATATTTTAACGATCGTAAATGAAGTCTTACAATACTTGCTATTCTACTCAGTCTGGCTGAGTTTCTGCTGACTTTTATTTTAACTTCACACCCTGGCCCTGGCCGTAGTACGGCCGATCGCGATCGCCACCAGACCAAAAATTCTAGGTAAAGCCTTAACCATTAGGTAAAAAGGCTGCGAGTTCCCCCTCTGCGAGAGTGTCTGCTCTGCCGGCCAAGTCCCCTGATTTGCCTTGTAGAATAGGTAGAAGCAAGTGTAAATTTATGTTGCGAGCTGAGGCAAAATTGACAAATTCTCTGCAATGGCACCAGCGGGTGGGAACTCAACGAGACTGGGTGTGGCGCGGTTGGCAAACTCGCTACAGTTATTTGCGCCCGGCCCTTGAGTCATCTGGCGGCACCGCAGTTTCCGAGCCAGCAGCGGCCACCCTAGCTCCCCAGACATCGTCCATGCCAATTATTTTACTTCACGGATTTGGAGCTTCGATCGGCCACTGGCGCCAAAATCTCGCCCCCCTCGCGCAAAACCACACGGTTTACGCCTTGGATTTGTTGGGGTTTGGCGCTTCCCAAAAAGCTGCGGTCAAATACGACGTATCTGTGTGGGTGCAGCAAGTTTATGATTTTTGGCTGACTTTTATCAGAGAACCGGTCATCCTAGCAGGAAATTCGATCGGCTCGCTGATTTGTCTGGCTGCGGCGGCGGCTCACCCGGACATGGTAGCTGGCACGGTAATGATTAGCCTCCCAGACCCCTCTGTGCGAGCCGAGGCGGTGCCCGCATGGCTGCTGCCGGCGATCGTCACGATTGAGAGTTGGTTTGTTTCCCCGATCGTCCTGAGGCCTCTGTTTTATTTTGCCCGAAAACCTTCGTTTGTCCGCCGCTGGGTGGCCTTTGCCTACGCTAGCCCGGATGCTGTTACCGACGAATTAGTAGAAATCTTAGCAGGGCCTGCGGGCGATCGGGGAGCGGCCCGGGCATTCTGTGCCTTATTTAAAGCTGTAGGCAGTGCTCAAGTCGGCCCCGGTGTCAAGACTGTGATGCGAAATTTAACAATCCCGATGCTGTTAATTTGGGGCAAACAAGATCGGATGATTCCCCCTCGCTTCGCGCGACCCCACCAATTTGTCGAATGCAATCCCAATTGTGTAGAGCTCGTGGAGTTAGACAATGCCGGTCACTGTCCCCAAGATGAATGCCCGGAACAAGTCAATCAAGCAATTTTGAACTGGATGAGCCGGAATTTTACAACGGCCGGCGATCGCCAATTGCAGCGCCCTTGATTGGAGGCGGTGGGTTGCTAATTGCCAAAAATAACTTGCAGGTTATCGATACGGCTCAAAATAAACTTGTGAGAAGTCGATCGCACCCGGTGGTATGGTATTACAAAACTTCCCTCACTTGAGAATCAGTCGATTTTCCCATTGAAGATTGACGGAGCGGGTCGCTGATGGGGGTTGAAACTAACATAAACCACTTTTTTGCTGTGGGCGACTTCTGTGTTCTAGCAATTCTGCGTCTGTGGGTGAGGTGATTTCTCTAATTTTACGATGCTTTTTTGGGCAATTGAGAGATTGACAGAATCGCCAAGATAGTGTATGTTCTCTAACTGGTAGTACATATACAAGTTATGCAGTTAGTCGAAAGGCAGGTCATCAAACCAAATCACAGGTTTTATCCAGAAGCCGATCGATTGTTTTTGCTGTCGAAAAAACTTTATAACTGCGATAACAATATCTCCGGTCAAAACTTTTTACCCGATCAACCAATGAATGCTCTGACTGTCGATCGCGCACGATCCAAGAAGAGGGTTGAGGACAAAGCATGGCCCGCCAAGGTGACAAAAAACACTCTCCGGTTACTGCAAAAAGCATGGACTAGCTATCATAGTGTCACCTTGGGGGGTAAGATCGCGCAACGGCACTTGGAAGCAGCAGCAAAACGCCCTGACTGTAAAAATCAAACAAAAAAAAGAGAACAGGGGCGCTATGTAGTTGTATTTAACTGTCAAGCTGCCAGCAAAAAAGCTTTTGCCAAAGGATATGTCAGTCAGTCTGCGACTAACATTTTGCGGCCTTCAAAAGTTAGATAGATATGGGAAATCCGGATTGTTCCCGAGGTAGGTTGTTAAATTGTCGGGGTGGTCTGTGAAAACTGAGAACAACACGCCACAATCAAGCGGATAATTACCTTGGTTGTAACAAGCTGGCATAATATTAAAGAGCTATGAAACCCGTCCCGAGAAGAGCCGAAAAATTCAAGTTTTTAACTTGTACGTTCAAGCTTCAAGAAACACCTGGTTTCTGGCTCCTAAAAAGATAGCAACTGCCAAGACAGTGAGGACGTTCTCAATCACAGAAATCTTGTTTTTTTTACTTGTTCCAGCAGCCAAATTCCAGTTATATTCTTGCTTCTGCTATAAATACCTTCCCTTGTACCAGCAATCTTTCAGTCAGCCTATAACCGATCGCCCCCCAATATACCGGAAAGTTCAAAAATGCGAGATTCTGGGATTTTGGAGCTTGTTAACGCATAAAAAAGTCAATTAGAGCCAAAAACTGACGCTCGCGAGCCTCGGGTCGGCTGGTGGCTAACTGCTGAAAGCCCACCGTGCAAGCAGCGCCCGAACAACTTTTGGCAGTAACGCAAACGAGGAAAAAATTGTCGTGAAATTCCACTGGCTACTACCGAGTTTCTTAAGTGTATTTTTGCTCGCCGGAGCCGCCGAAGCAGCTAGGCTGCAATCTTGGCGGTTTGATGCTTCAGAGAACCGGCTTTACATTACAACAGACGGGGGGGTACAACCCAAGGCTCAACTGATTTTCAACCCGACACGGTTGGTAATCGACTTACCGGGGACAAGTCTGGGCCGTCCCTCGGTCAACCAACCGCTCTCAGGGGCGATCGAATCAGTGCGAATCGGGCAGTTTGACGACGATACGACCAGAATTGTAGTTGAACTCAGAGACGGGTTTACTCTCGACCCCCAGCAAGTAAAATTCCGAGGGATTTCTCCTAGCGAGTGGACAGTGGATTTGCCAACGCCGGTGCCAGTAGCAACTCAAAATCCGGTTGCAGAGCCTGGGGGAGAAAGGTTATCGCTTGAACCTTCAGCAACGGCCGCCCAATCGAGCGAGGCGACTGTAGTTCAAAATGTTCAAGTGACGGCCGACGGTTTTTTGATCCGCACTGCGGGCGGTCGCCCCCAAATTAATTTTCAACAAAGTCGGGCCGGGGACATCGCCACCCTCGATATTGAAGGAGCTACTTTAGCACCCGGGGCAGGCGGCCAACAGCCTCAAACCAACGGCAAGTACGGAGTTGACAAGATAGAAGTCCGACAGCTACCAACTGACCCGCCCGTTACGCGGGTCACTTTGCGGATGAAAAGTTCTAACACTCAGTGGCGGGCGTCTGTGAGCAATTCCGGCGGGGTGCTCCTATCGCCAGGGGGTGCGAGTTCGCCAATCCTCACGCGCGCAACGCCTTTAACAGTTGGCAGGCCCGCAACCGGAACTTTAGCCAGAGTTCAGTCGATTGATTTAGCCAGCAACGGCACACAATTGGCGATTAGAACTGACCGCCAAGTCTCCTATACCAGCGGCTGGGATCAAGCGTCGAGAGCTTACTGGATTCGGCTCGCTTCTAGTTCGCTCTTCGGGCAAATTCCTCAGCTCGATGGCAACAGTCCTGTATCGTTTACCGCCAGCCAGGAAGATGCGGAGACAGTCGTGATTTGGGTGCAGCCGCGATCGGGGGTACAGGTAGGCAGGGTGACGAGACCGAGCTCGCAGTTGCTGTCTTTGCAGTTGCGATCGTCCTCGGGTGCTAGCGCGCAGCCACCTTTGACTCGTCCTACCAATCCGCAGCGTTTGCCGATAAGGACTCTCGGAGCGGGCGATTTGCCCCAGCCTTCTAACCGCCGCGTGGTAGTGGCGATCGATCCGGGCCACGGCGGCCGCGATCCCGGGGCAGTCGGGATTGGGGGAATTCAGGAGAAAGAGATTGTTTTAGATATCTCCTATCAAGTGGCGAGGCTGCTGGAACAGCAGGGCGTGCAAGCCGTAATGACTCGGACTGACGACAGCGAAATCGACCTGGAACCGAGAGTTTCTTTGGCATCGCGGGTCAATGCTAGTTTGTTTGTCAGCATTCACGCTAACGCTATTAACATGAGTCGCCCCGATATTAGCGGGATTGAGACTTATTATTTCGATAGTGGGGAAGATTTAGCCCGGGTGATTCACGCCAGTATTTTGGACGGGACGGGGGCTAATGACCGCCGGGTGCGACAGGCGAGATTTTATGTTTTGAGGAAAAGTTCTATGCCTTCTGTGTTGCTGGAAGTCGGTTTTGTGACGGGTGCTGAGGATGCTGCGAGACTTTCCGATCCAGCTTACCGCAGCCAAATGGCCGCTTCGATCGCTCGCGGCATCTTATATTATCTTCAACAAAGGTAATGGGAATTGGGCATTGGGCATTGGGCATTGGTAATTGGGCATTGGTAATTGGTAATTGGGAATTGGTAACTAATGACAACAGACAACAGACAACAGACAACAGACAACAGTCAACAGACAACAGACAACAAACAACAAAGAATCGGTATTTTTGACAGTGGAGTGGGCGGTTTGACTGTGTTGACGCAGTTATACAAACAATTGCCAAACGAATCAATACTTTATTTTGGAGATACCGCAAGGCTGCCTTACGGCACTCGGGCGGCGTCAGAAATTGTGCATTTTGTCCGCGAAATTATGGCGTGGCTGGTGGAACAAGATGTGAAAATGGTGATTATGGCCTGCAACACCAGTTCTGCTTTGGCGATGGAGATGGTGCAGGCTGAGTTTGACATTCCGGTGCTGGGAGTAATTTTGCCGGGGGCGCAGGCTGCGGTGCAACAAGGCAAGCGGATCGGAGTCATCGCCACTCCGGCGACGGCTGCTAGCAATGCTTATCGAAATGCGATTTTGGAAATGGACGCTTCTTGTCGGGTATGGCAGGTTAGCTGTCCGGCTTTTGTGCCGCTGGTGGAGCAAAACCGGATTCACGATCCTTATACTTCTGAGGTGGCGCGAGAATATTTGGCTCCTTTGATCCAGCAGCGCATCGATACGCTGATTTACGGCTGCACTCATTATCCGCTGTTGGCTCCCGTCGTGCGATCGCTCTTACCTGCTGGAGTGAATTTAATCGATCCTGCGGTGCGCGTGGTGGCTGCTGCTGCCCGAGAATTAGAGGTTTTGGGGCTGCGGAATCCTGGTGCTGCGCTGCCGACTCGTTTTTGCGTAAGCGGCGCCCCGCAGCAGTTTGCGGATTTGTCGGTGCAGTGGCTGGGCTGTACTCCTGCGGTTGAAAAAGTAACTCTGCCGACAGTTGCACGTAGCGAAGCGGGGCGTAAGCCATCGCCCGTATCTGTGGAATCTGTCGAATAAGCCCGAAATTTTATCGATCGCGCGATCGGCCAAATATTACCGCTGTTTGCCACTGGAATGCACGGTAGGGAAACTCCAAACCCTTATGTGACAAGTCATTCCCCATTCTTTAATCGAAAATCCAAAATCGAAAATCGAAAATTGTATTCCCTCCAGATCCCAGACGCTTAGGGATTTGGGGGGTTTAATTATGGCGATCGCGGGTAGCAATCAATCATCAATCTGTAATAAGATTTAACAAAAGCTTTGACTAACAATGCAAATAACGTCCTCTATCTGCTGGATCTCTTCAGCCTTGAACCATGTCACCCTATATATCGCAAGCAGTGTTACTTGTAGACGGCTATAACATGATTGGACTTTGGTCTCGACTCCGAGACAAGCGCGATTGCGACGAACTCGAAACAGCGCGCCGGGAGTTGATTGAGGTTTTAGTTAACTACAGCGCCGTTCAAGATTTTGAGGCCAGACTCGTGTTTGACGCTCACTATCGAGATACTCCGAGCGTTAAAGAAATTATTACTAAAAATTTATCAGTGCACTACACTGACTTTGGTCAGACGGCAGATACTTATATTGAAAAGTCTTGTGCTAATTTGCGGTACGAGTTGCGATCGGTCAAAGGCAAAGGACGGATGATTGTCGCCACGTCCGATCGAGCGCAGCAACTGACAGTAGTCGGCTACGGTGCCGAATGGATGTCCGCCGAACAACTAGAGGCTGAGGTAGAATCCACCGCCCGCCGCAGCGAGCGGCAGCACAAATCCCGCAAACATAGCTCCAGTCGCTTTCTGTCCAATTCCCTCGATCCAGAATCGCAGCAGCGCCTCGCCAGAATGAGAATGGGGCTGCATTAGCCGCCCAAACCCGCTTGGTGTATGAGAAAAAAAATGTTTGTCAAAGGCCTTGCCAAATCGAATCAGTTCAGCTACTATTAGTAAATGTGGGTGACAAAAACCACGCAATCCTCGGTAGCTCAGTGGCAGAGCGATCGACTGTAATGAACGCAAGCCTTTGGGATTAACCAAAAGCCCTAGTGACATAGCAGCTTTATCCGGTAACGGATACTGAAAAATCGGGTGAATTCAAGGAAACCGCAGCACTTCGGGTGGCGGCAATCTTGAGCCAACTCTGGCGAAAGGCAGCGGTTGCGATCGCAAGTAGCCAGAAAGGTGCAGAGACTAGAGATGAGGAGCCTAACCAATAAATCTCACAGCGCCCGACATCCCGCGACAGATATTAAATCTGCGTTTTAGGGATGATGAAATAGTCCGCGCCCTTCGGAAACGTTGGGATAAGTGTAATCGATTGGTCGTAGGTTCAAATCCTACCCGGGGAGTTAGTAAAAGTCTGAAGTTGGAAGTTTCCAGCTTCAGATTTTTTTGTTTATTTTACGATATGTTTTTCTATAATATAGATGCAAACACCTTACCTGTATCATGAGCTATCGCGACATCATCACCATAGAACCGGATAAGCGAGGTGGCAAGCCCTGCATTCGTCGGATGCGGATTACGGTTTACGATGTTCTTGGCTGGCTGGCTTCTGGAATGTCTATTACTGAGATTATTGACGACTTCCCAGAACTTACAGAAACAGACATTAGAGCTTGTCTAGAATTTGTAGCCGATCGCGATCATCAATTTACGATACCCGAAATCACAGGCTAACACGCTCCATCACACCACCTAGCGAAGCCGCAACATTGTAACCAATACGAATCCCAAAAAGCCGAGCGTCAGGATGTTTTGCATTCAGACGGTTGGATGCGTGCAAGCCATTTTTATCAATCTCGTAATCGCCTGTTTCAACGTCAATAATGACCATTTTGCCAATATTACTGTCTGATTCCACTTTCTGACGGATACCGCCCTCGTAGAGTTGCGTTGCAAGTTTAGCTACCTCTTCGTGACTCAAAAGAATAGTTCGCATAATCTACTCCTGCCGCCACAATACGCCTTGCTATAAGTCCACCCTTATGATACCTCATGAACCGATATGATGGAGAGTTGCATCCCAATACCTCTCGGTTAAGGAAATTGGCCCCAGCGATGGCGCTCCGAGGAAAGCAAGTATTTCAGAAGATTGAATCCTTGAATTTTGTGCTTAACCGAGAGGTATTGTAATGCGGGCAATCACTGGGGGTTAGCCGCTACAAGAATTACACAATTCCTGACGGCTAGCTATCTAAAAACAAAACTCGCCTCCACGGGTTGAAGAACGAGCGGTTAAAATTACGTTGTCTTCTTCAGTCCGCGTCCGGCGGACTTCGTTTGTCTAGACGCGGTTTCAACCGCTGTCCTATTTAATCCTTGTGAGTGTGAATTAACTCACCTTCCATAGGTATCGAAATATTCAACTTAGACAAATCCGGGTTCAATATCGCCTTGACAATACCAGAAGTCACCATCACCTCCAAACAACCAAGGGCTTGATGAAGTGCTACACGAGCGTGTTGCACAGAAAAGCGCTCCTTAAACACTAACACCAACTGCCGATAAATTTGCTCGATGTACTCAGTACGGCCCAAAATATCAATCAGCAAACCATATAATCCTGTAACAGGCAAGCGCTGACCATTCTTCACATAACACTTGATACTACTAATTTGACCAGCATTATAAACCGCTACAAACTCAACCTCCGCATCCAGTATATCTAACTGAAACACATTGTAGGCAGAAAGTAGCCAAGGAACCTCCTCCTGCGAAAAGCGCTGCATCACCTGTTTCATCGAACCCAAATCAAATCCAGCAATTACAGCTTGACCCAAAATATCATTAGTAAATCCGCCTTGAGCTAACCACTGAAAAGCTTTTTCTGGACTCAAATTCAAGCCCGAATCCCGCGCAATTTCCCTTGAATGCTCTTGTAAATCAGTGAATTGACCGTTAGCAGCGTACCAGTAATCGGCGAATCGAATGTGCTGTTTAACTCGCCGTCGCTGATTCTCATCATACTGAGTTTTTAGCCAATTAGCCTCGTGTTTATTCTCCTCTAATGCCACAATCGTGTAAGCCAATTCCCGCGCGCCAGTGTGAGCTAAAGTCATACCCGCAGCTAAAATAGGGTCAGCAAAACCAGCAGCTTCACCCACTAAAAACCAGTTTTCTCCTACTGTTTTATCGGACAAAAATGACCAATCTTTTGTAGTTTCAATTTTGCCTGTGCTGGTAGCATTAGCGATTAATTTGCTGATGCGAGGTTCGCTGTTGAGCGCTTCGGCATATATCTCCTCTGGTCGCTTTTTCATCTCCTTGTAATGTTCCGCAGGGCAAATGAAGCCGATGCTGGTGCGAGTTGGGCTCAAGGGAATAAACCAAATCCACCCGTGACTTAAGCTCATTACCTGGACGCGGGTGCCACCAACGCCGATAAAATCGGCCCATTCAGCGTTTGTCCAGTAGTCCCAAATAGCGATGTTTTGTAGTCGTGTCGGGCAGTGTGTTTCGACTCCCAAAACTCGCCGCAATACCCCGATGTGGCCGGAAGCGTCGATGTAGTAACTGGCGGTTATTTGTTCCTGCGATCGCAAATGTAGCGCGGTAATGCGATCGGCATCTGTATCTACTTTAACAACCGCCGTTTCTTCTCTAACCACACATCCCATTTCTTCGGCGTGTCGCAGCAAAATTTCATCGTATTTTGCTCGATCAACTTGGAAAGCAGTTTGCCGTCTCTGTCCCTCAAATTTAGCAGGACGCGGATCATCTTTAAACTTTTCGGGCTGAATAAAATTAAAATCCCAAGGGTGCGGATCTGTTCCCCAGCGATAGGTAGCACCGATTTTAATCGGGAAGTCGGCTGCTTCTACTTTATCCCAGCATCCCATTTCTTGAAGCACATCGCTAATTTGAGGTAATTGGCTTTCCCCAACGTGATCGCGAGGGAACTTTTCTTTCTCTAGGATTAGCACGCTCAGATTTGGATTGTATTTCTTGAGCAAAGTTCCAGTAGTAGTACCAGCAGGGCCGCCGCCCACAATCACAACGTCGTAATGGCTCATATCAAATAGGGATGGTAGATGCTAAATTTGGACATCGACGAGACAAATATGGCATTTCTCTGTCTGCTGAGGTACGGCGTGCTTGATCCCCCCAACCCCCCTTAAAAAGGGGGGCTTTTCCGGTTCCCCCCTTTTTAAGGGGGGCTAGGAGGGACTTTTTTTGCACCTCATATAATTAAGCAACGCTATATATAACTATTCAGCCTCGCTCATTCCGAGGCTGAACAGTTATATATAGCAGATTTTATCCGACTGCTAGTTTGTCATCTTCAGCCGTGGGAGAACTTTGAGAAATATCCAAATTCTCAGTCCAAGTATGAGCAATATCCAAATTCTCAGTCCAAGTATGAGCGATATCCAAATTCTCAGTCCAGGTATGAGCAATATCCAAATTCTCAGTCCAGGTATGAGCAATGTCCAAATTCTCGATCGCAGTTGAAGAATTACTGTTAACTTCTGACATGATGAGTCTCCTTATAAGTGATAAATTTTGTCTGATTCTAAAATTGGTCTGGTTCTACGAGTTGAAAATTTTACATCTTGTAAACTAGGCAGCTTTTAAAGGTTGCAAAATCTCGCGGGGTTTGGCAAAAGGTTGGTCAAAGCTATGAGTTTTCGCATAAACCAGAAGCTCATCCGTCAGTTTCGTGAAAGCTTCAAACAAATTTTCAACTACCTCAAAAGCTTCTTGACGGCTCTCAATAGTCAGTTGTATGTTTTGAATTAATTGCTCCACGTCCGGTGTGCCTGTAGTATGACCTGTTTCCACAGCCAAATGAAAACAGCCAAAATAAAGAAACTCTTTTTGGGTAATTGTTCGGAGTTCTTCAGCAATTGGTGCCGCCGTAGAAAAAAACACATTACCCGTTGCTTCTATCACTTCCAAAATTGCTAACCTAGCGATCGGAGTTGCTCCAAAAGCGTATCGAAAAATTTGATGTGTTACCCACCGCGAAGCTTTTGTTTCTTCATTCCACAGAAAATTCAAAGCATCGCTGAACCTCAGCGTTTTGTTAATACTCAGTGTTTCCAAGTCTTCCAAAAACCACAACCAGTGATGATCGTCTTCATAACTGTGTTTATTAACTATTTCCTGAATAGGATCGTTGGTTGGTTCTTCTCGGAAAACATATTTATTGAATTCACCAAAACTCATTACGAAAGCAGCAACGCAGGGAGCGAAAGCTAGGCGTTGTCTTGGGTTTATACTCTTGTCTCGCATAAACTCAAATAGCCCAGATTTAGCAAATTCTTGCTTCTTCTTTTCAATCAATGCTAGGACTTCTTCCATTGTGTTGCACCTGATTATGAAAAAATACTAGCAAGTTCATCACTCTCAACCTATGATCTGAATCATACTTGTTTGTGATGCGCGTGATATTAGCTTGTGTTTTCGATCGCATAAACCTGCTTTTTCAAGCCCAGGGCTTCCCATTCGTGCTTGGTGACAACGGTCAAAACTAGAGCTAAACCTTTAATTTATGTGGATTTGTCGGCCTGGGAGTGCGATCGGCATCACCGATTTTGTTACAATAGTGTAATGATCGACCGCGCGAAGTGTCAAACAGTACACATCAGCCGGAGATCCAAACCAGATATGCTGTCCTCAGCCAGTTCAGACCCCCTAAACCTTTAGGCATCTACTTCCTCAAAAAAAAATGAGTAATTACTTAATTATTAATGTATTTAAAAATACACGCTTAAGTAAAAATACTTAAGTACAGTCCGTCTACCTTGCGATCGAGATCAAGCGCGATATTAACCCAACACTTAGTCAGAGAATAAAAACCATGAATGCACTTCCCGGTTACAAAATCACAGAAGTTGTTCAACTTGGTGTGAAGTCCATCATTTATCGAGCATTCAGGGAATCAGATCGAGAGTCAGTCATCATTAAAATACTCAATACCGAGTATCCCACAATAGAAGAAATTACCCGCTTGAGACATGAATACAAAATTAGCTCCGATCTCAAACTCGAAGGAATTGTCAAACCCCATAGCTTAGAAAAATATAAAAACAGTTTCGCTCTGATCTTAGAAGATTGCGGCGGTCAATCTCTCAGACATTATCTCGCAGGTAAAAATATTAAAATTAAGTTTTTTTTGCCCCTGGCTATTCAAGTAGCTCAAACTCTCGGAGAAGTGCATCAAAATCAGATTATTCATAAAGATATTAAACCCTCAAATATTATCATCACCCCAGATTGCGAACAAGTAAAAATCACTGATTTTAGCATGGCAACTCGCCTATCTAGAGAGACTCACCAAAATAGCCCTACCACCGTGCTAGAAGGTACTCTAGCCTATATATCCCCAGAGCAAACTGGTCGAATGAACCGCGACCTCGACTACCGAACTGACTTTTACTCTCTAGGCATCACGTTTTATGAAATGCTTACAGGAGAGTTACCCTTTAATTCAACCGACCCCTTAGAATTAATTCACAGCCACATTGCGGTGACGCCCGTTCCTCCCCATCAACTAAACAATGAAGTCCCGCAGATGGTTTCATCCATTGTCATGAAACTATTAGCTAAAAATGCCGAAGACAGATATCAAAGTGCCTTTGGAGTAAAAGCAGATCTGGAAAATTGCCTAACTCAGCTACAAACTACTGGCAAAATAGAAAGTTTTATTCCGGGGAGAATTGACAAATCAGGTCAATTTTTGATTCCCCAAAAACTCTACGGCCGCACACCAGAAGTCGCTGATTTGATGGCATCATTCGAGCGAGTCAGCTTTGGGAAAACAGAGATGGTGTTGGTAAGCGGTTACTCAGGCATCGGTAAAACCTCAGTTGTCAGTGAAATCCGTAAACCAATTGTCAGGCAGCGGGGTTATTTTATTACTGGTAAATTTGACCAGTTTAAGCGGGATATTCCTTATGCTTCCCTGACTCAAGCCTTTGAGTCATTGATGCAGCAGTTATTAACAAAAAGCTCAGACGAGTTGGCAATTTGGAAACAAAAACTTTTGTCAAAGCTGGGTAATAACGGTGAAATTATTATTGATGTTGTCCCTTCTGTGGAACTAATAATTGGTTCGCAGCCTGATGTTCCCCAATTGGGGCCGACAGAATCTCAAAATCGCTTTAATCGATTGTTTAAAGAATTCCTAAAGGTGTTTGCCCAAGCAGAACACCCATTAGTTCTATTTCTGGATGATTTGCAGTGGGCCGATTTAGCTTCTTTGAAATTGATTCAGGAACTGGTAACAGACTTGGACAGCCGATATTTTTTACTGATAGGAGCCTATCGAGATAACGAAGTGAATTCGACTCATCCTTTCGTTCAAACTGTCGAAAAAATTCAACAGGCTGGTGTTGGGGTGCATAACATTATCCTCCCATGTTTAGAGTTGAGCAGTGTCACCGAGCTAGTACGGGATACTTTGGGTAATGAAACCGAAAAGTTAAAGTCCCTGGCAGAGTTGATTTTTAATAAGACTGGCGGAAATCCATTTTTTATAACTCAATTACTCTCAACTATTCACTCAGAAAAACTGTTAGCTTTTGACTTTACTGTTGGTGCGTGGCAGTGGGATATCGGGGAAATTGCAGCCGCTGGCATTGCAGATTACAATGTCGTTGAATTAGTGGCTCGGAATCTGCAACAACTGCCGCAGGAGGCGCAGCAAGTATTACAATTAGCTGCTTGTATGGGCAACCGTTTTAGTTTAGAACATTTGGCAATTGTTAGGGAAAAATCTAGTTCGGAAACGGCGGCCCATTTATGGGATGCGCTGCAAGCTGGTTTAATTCTGCCAACGAGCGATGCTTACAAAATTCCTCTGGTTGATGAGGAAATCTTTAAAATATACCGGACGGGCGAGACGCCCATCCCACAAAATAATCAAAATTATCCTGGAATTATACAACGCTCAATTGATTATAGATTTTTGCACGATCGCGTCCAGCAAGCCGCCTATTCTCTCATCCCTGACTCCCAGAAAAAACAAACTCACTTAAAAATTGGGTATCTGCTACTGCACAAGCACAAGGGCGGGCACGGGGGCACCGCCCCTACGGTATCGGAAATAGCAGAAAATATCTTTGATATTGTCAACCAACTTAATATCGGGGTGGAATTCATCACAAATGAGAAACAGCGATATGAACTAGCTAACTTTAATCTGATAGCTGGTAAGAAAGCTAAAAGTTCAGCAGCCTATGAAGCTGCATTCAAATATTTTAATACAGGTCTAGAACTTTTACCCGATCGAGCTTGGCAGAGTCACTACGATTTAATTATGGAACTCTATGCCGAAGCGCTGGAAGCCTCCTATATAAATACCGATTTTGAGCGAGCGTTCCAGCTATCAGAGATTATTATATTACGCGCCCAAAATTTGCTAGAAAAAGTCAAAGTTTACGAGCTAAAAGTTGTTTTCTACTTTAATCAAAATCAATCCCAAGCTTCGATAGATATAGCTCTTGAAGCTTTGAAAATGCTTGGAGTGTACATCCCGAGAACCCCACAAAAACTGAATATCCTCAAGGAGCTATTTCTGACCAAACTAGCTTTAAGAAATAAGCAGATTGAGGATTTATTGGAACTGCCACCAATGACTGACCCTAATAAAATTGCGGTTATACGGATTTTGACGAATATGACTCCGGCTGCTTTTATAGTAGCACCCGATATGTTCCCATCTATCGTATTTAAAATGGTTACACTTTCTCTTAAATACGGGAATACGCCGCTGTCTAGTTTCGGGTATGCAAACTATGGTGTGATTCATTGTGGGGTGTTAGGTGATATGGATTCTGGATACCGATACGGTCAAATGGCTCAGGCACTTTTAGAACGATTTGACACCAACTTGCACAATTCTCAAATTTCACTAATTGTTAATGGTTTTATCCGTCACTGGTCTGAGGGTGCCAGAGCAAGTTTTACTGGTTTAATTGATGGTATTCAAAGCGGACTAGAAACTGGAGATGTCAACAATGCTTGTTATTGTGCGAGTTTTTACAGCAATTATATATTGTTGAGCGGCGAACCTCTAGACTCTGTGGAGATTCAGCAGAGTCAATATATTCAAATGCTGGTGGATTATCAGAATGAATTTATGATTTATCAAGCCAGAGTTGGGGCGCAATTTGTCTTAAATTTGCAAGGTAAAACAGCTAATTCTTGCCTGTTGACTGGCGATAGATTTAATGAAAAAACTATGATGCTTGCTTTAAAGGAGAGTCAAAATAATATGGTAATATTTGTAGTCTATTTATCGAAATCCTGGCTAAATTATCTATTTAAAGATTATACTCAATCTGCTGAAAATGCCATCACGGCATCAAGTTACTCTGAGGCTGCGATGAGCATGATGTATGTTCCTATCCACAATTTTTACTATTCCCTATCACTCTTAGCTTTGTATCCCACAGGTTCAAAAATCGAACAGAAAAAATATTTAAGAAAAGTTGCTTCGCTTCAGAAAAAAATGAAGCATTGGGCTGTGAATTCTCCGGTAAATTATCAGCACAAATATGATTTGGTAGAGGCTGAGAAAGCGCGAGTATTGGGACAATATGAAAAAGCTGCTATGTATTATGACAGAGCGGTGAAAGGAGCCTCGAAGAATGAATACATCCACGAAGCAGCGCTGGCAAATGAACGGGCGGCAGAATTCTATCTGGGTTGCGATCGCCAAAAAATAGCTGAGATTTATCTAATAGATGCTTACTATGGCTATATTCATTGGGGAGCCACCGCCAAGGTTAAACATTTGGAGTCAGAGTATCCGACATCTTTACCCCCTGTATCGGCGACAAAATCTAGCGTAGATCGAACTATTACTAGCACTAATGCTACTTCAACGAGCAGTAGTCACAGTAGTTCATTAGATTTGACAACGGTTTTGAAGGCATCTCAGGCACTAGCTAGTGAAATTGTGCTGGAAAAGTTGTTAGAAAAGTTGATGAAAATTGCGATCGAGAATGCTGGGGCACAAAAAGGTTTTCTGTTGATGCCCAAGTCAGGAAAATTGGTGATTCAAGCAGCGGCTTCGGTGGAGTCTTCGGATATTGCTGTTCAGCAGTGTCCGACATTCGCCCCAGGGTCGGTTTTGCCAATAACGGTGATTAATTATGTGGAAAGGACGCACTCTGATGTGGTGTTAAGTGAGGCTACTAAGGAAGGTATATTTACACAGGATTCCTATATTAAAAGGCAGCAAGTGCGATCGGCGCTTTGTCTTCCGATTCTGAATCAAAGCAAACTTGTAGGCATTCTTTATCTGGAAAACAATTTAACTTCTGAAGCGTTTTCTCCAGGTAGACTGGAAGTTTTAAAAATGCTTTCTTCCCAAGCGGCTATATCTCTGGAAAATGCAGTGCTCGTTGCTAATTTGTCGGCTGCTAAGGAACAGTTAGAGGATTATTCGCAGACGCTGGAGGTGAGAGTAGAAGAGCGCACGCAGGAATTGAAGAGTTCGGAGGTGCAGTTGAGGGAAAAAGCGACACAGTTGGAGGTTACTTTGGGTGAATTACGCTCTACACAAGCTCAATTGATTCAAACTGAAAAGATGTCTTCTTTGGGGCAATTGGTAGCGGGGGTTGCTCACGAAATTAATAATCCGATTAATTTCATCTACGGTAATGTCGTCCACGCTAGCGAATATAGCTCGGATTTGCTGGGATTGATTGAGCTTTACCAGGAATCTTACCCTAATCCGACTCCTGAAATTGTTGCTAAAGCAGAAGATATTGAGCTCTGTTTTATTCAAGAAGACTTGCCTAAAATGCTGCAATCGATGCAGCTTGGTGTTGAGCGTGTTCGCAATATTGTGCTGTCGCTGCGGAATTTTTCCAGGCTTGATGAATCTGAGATGAAACCAGTTGATATTCACTCTGGGATTGATTCTACTCTGTTAATTTTGCAGCATAAGGTGAAAAATAATGCAGATGGAACGGGAATTAATGTGATTAAAGACTATGGTGAATTGCCAAAGGTAAGTTGTTATGCTTCAGGATTAAATCAGGTGTTTATGAATATTTTGAGTAATGCAATTGATGCAGTGGAGTTAGGAGTTGGGCGTTTAGAAAAAACTGCGAAACTCGAAAATCCTTCATGTCCAATCTTGGAGCGAAAGATTGAGATTCGGACTGAGGTATGTACTGACAAAGACTCTGTGAGAATTTGTGTTGCTGATAATGGGCCTGGGATGACGGAGGAAGTGCGATCGCGAATCTTTGACCCTTTCTTTACTACGAAAGCTGTGGGTAAAGGTACGGGTTTGGGATTGAGTATTAGTTATCAGATTGTGGTGGAGAAACACGGCGGGAAGCTAATATGCTTTTCTGCGCCCGGTGAAGGGAGTGAGTTTGTGATTGAAATTCCAGTGCAGCAACAGAATACCGGGCGAATGGAATTCGCGTCTACACAAACAAAACCCGCCTCCGCGGGTTAAAGAAGGAGTCTTATTGGGTTTTAAGCAAATATTTTGGTTAAAAAACCGGGTTTTTAATTCAATACGCGATTGTTAAGCCCGATCCTTCTTAAAAAGAGGGGGCAAGAGTCATAAAAACCCGGTTGATTGGGTTACAAGTGCATCCAGAGATGTTTTAAATATCACGTTCTGTGCGTATCCATTTGGTTTGGCGCTTCAGGAGAAAACCGAAATATAAAGGGATTTTCCACAGGATGTAAAAAGGTACGGATAAAAGAGTTGCGCCGGAAATATCGGCACGCCCGAATTTTGCCCAAGCGCTGACAATTGAAACTAAAATTAGTATTCCTTGTACTGCTAACAAGACGGCGGGAATCGGGGATGTTCCGAAGGTTGCTGCTAGTAATGAGGCTGCAAAAGCTGCTACCCAGATGGCGACTAAAAGGGAAAGGGGAGGGACGGATAAGTCGAGGGCGATCGCCATTAAGTCAAAACGCTGTTGCTCGACGGAAGCTGTCGCCAGCCTGGGAGTTTGAGTTAGCAAGGTTTGCAGGTGTCCGTGTTCCCATCTGGTTCTTTGAGTTTTGGCTACTTCCTGCTGTTGCGGTAAACACCCGGTGACTCGCGCTTCGGGGCAGAATACGGTGGGATGTCCGGCGATCGCCAAATCCAAGCTCATTTGCATATCTTCGACGATGTTACTGCTGGCTAAAGGAACATCTCGAATGATTAACCAGGGAAAAGCCATGCCCGTACCTGTTAGCAATGACGGGAATCCTAGCTGTTTTAATCCGCTGGGCCGCACTAGGTTTTTTACTAGAAATGCTAAAGCTGAAATCGAATCTTTTGGGGTAGGATTGGGCGGTTGTTCCATTAAATATGTTGCTTGCACCGGTCTTTGTTCGGCGATCGCCACGCGGGCTAATTTCTCGATCGCGCCTGGTTGACAGATGCAGTCGGCGTCCACCATGATGATTACTTCTGGGGGGTCTGAGGCGATCGCCTGCAAGCCGAAATCCAGGGCGTATCCCTTCCCCCTGCGTTCTGTGTCGTGGCGCTCGATCGCACTTGCACCGCAGTTACGGGCGATTTCTGCTGTGGCGTCGGTGCAGTTGTCCGCAATCACTAACAGGCGGTCTTGAGGTGTTAGCTGCGGCAATATGGTGGAGAGGGTGGCCGCTATTCCTGCTGCTTCGTTGTAGGCGGGAATTAAGACTGCTACTTTGGGGCGGGGTTCTGGAGTTTCCGCTGCGGGCCCGAAGGCGGACAAGAAGGCTGCACAGCATTCTAGGAATAAAACTGCTATGGGAATTAGCAGGATTAGGGCGATCGTCAAGAGTACAACATCAACAAATTGGAAAGCTAGCTGATTTATTTGCACAATTCTAGTACCTTAATTTAATTTAATTTAATTTGCAGCAGTCATTGATTTGATTAAATCAAATTGCACCTCAGCCAACGAGCGCGATCGATGCTATCTAACCTATCAGATCCTAAAACATCAGCTTTATTAGGTTTGTAGTGAGGACTTTAGTCCGCTCCAAAAAAGGACTAAAGTCCTCACTACAAACCTATTTGATTGCAATCGTTCGCTCGAACATGATATCATATGATGTCGCTTCTTACAATCTTAAGTAAACCTAAAACAGCCCCATACTTAAAAAACCCGGTATCTCAAAGAAACCGGGTTTGGGGTTGCTCTGCTTTCGATTTACTAAAAACAAGCAAGGAACCTCTAAACTATTTTCAAGCTACGCTGCAGGACAGCAACAGGTTCAGGTTTTTTTTGGGTAAAATGTGCGGGGATTACAGATTGTCTGATACATCTCGATATCGATCGCAAATATCCGACTTCTCCTTGAATAGAATCCAGTATCGAAAGACTCTCCACTAAATCATCAAATTCATCAGCAGTAACTCCCGCCCCGCTCAAAACTTCTTGGTTGAGCCTCCCGTACATTCCTTGCAGGAGGAGTTCGATAATTTCTCTGTAGTCAGCGATTTGGGTTCCGTAACCTTGTAATTTCTTGGAATTGATTCCCCAATGCAAAATTTTTAACAACTCTTGGGGGGAACTCCAAGCAAAACAGGAAGCAATCACTTCTTTTTCCGCTGCAACCAGAGCGTGCTTGATTTTCACTTCCTCGAAATTTGGATTGCTGATTAAGCTTTCCAATTCCGACACTTGTCTGTCTAAGACGCTGAAAGAAAAAGGAGCTAATTCTACAGTCACCATGTCGCCAGCATCGTCAACAACTCTCAAAGGATCTTCTAGAACATTAATTAGGAGGTGAATGTCTGTAGGTTTGTTCCAGTCAAACTGTCCGAGGAAAAACGGTTCTTCGTAGCCCGGTAAAAGTCCTTGAAAATAAATCGGCAGATTTTTGCCGGATTCAAGGATTTTATAAAGTGCTACTTCTAAGGTTTCTGTCGGCCACCCGAGATTGCTCACGGCGACAAATTTTAGTTTTCCGGGAACTGATACAATCAATGCGTTCAGCAATAAATGTACGGCTTCGATCAGATTTTGAGCGGTGACGTAGCGGTGGGGAGCGTGAACGTTGACAGTTTTACCTTGCTGTACTTTTTTGGACATTTGCTCGCAAAACAAGCTATTTTCCAACATATGAGTAAAGCGCACCATCCCGTAAGTGACGTTTCCTGCTTGAGCTGCTTTGGCAAATTGCCATTCGGCAAACTTCTTGGAGGCGGCGTAAACTTCGGTTGTAAAATATCGAGATGTTTTGCCTGTGGAAGAGAAGATGCAGTGTTCGACGCCATATTCTTCGCACAGTTGGATGACGTGTTTGCATCCTAACAGGCTGGTTGTCACTGTTTCTCGGATTTCCTTTTCAGCTAATCCGGGCTGGCGTTGGGCTGCGAGGTGAAACACAATTTCTGGTTTTTCTACTTCAAATATGTGTTTGAGCGCCTCGAAGTTGCGAATGTCGGCGGCGTAGAAAGTTACTGCGCCTTCTTTTTTAAAGTGCGGGAAAGTTTCTTCGGAGTTTTGACATCGGGCTTTGTCTGCGGAAATGATGTTAGTTGCGCCTAATATGAGGAGTTTTTCGATTAAGAAACTGCCGACGCATCCTTCTCCGCCTGTGATGAGAATGGTTTTTCCTTTGATTTTGTTGCTACAGGCGGATGCGTACAGGTGAATGCTACGATCGCGCACGTCGGTAAATGGTTCGTTTTCTAGTTGTCCGTCGGCTTGATAGGCGGTGATTAGCTGTGCGGTGAGAGTTTTTAAGGCTGCTAGGATTTCAGGATCTTGCGGCTCCGGGGAACCCGGGGGAACTAGCCGCTGGATGCGATCGATTATTTCGGCTTTGGTAGCACCTTCAAACACTTCTGAGGAGGTAAATGCACTGTTCACTTTCTTGGCTCCTTGAGATTGTAGAAATACGGTTGCCGATTGGCGAGTTGTTAAATAGATTTTTGATGGACACAATCTTTAAAATTCTACGTGGTTTTAGGATTTTTCATACCGAAAGCCACTTCACCGGAAAGAGGCGCGAGCTGCTCTGTTACTCCTTACTTGTTTTCAGCCTACTTGTATTTTTATTAAGCGTTTTTTTTACCTGCTGGATTTGGCGATCGGCAAAGTCGGAACGTTTGCTTTCAACAATTTGTCACTACAACTATAAGCTTAAGTTGCAGGCTGTTGGCAATACTCAAAACATATCTTTACTATTTCTTTGCAATTCCCTGCGAGTTTTCACGCAATTTTAAAGTTAATGTAAAGTCGTTTTGTTTAAAAAAACTTAACAATATACTTAAGATGATTTAACTACTTAAGCAAAATGTATTTCTCCGTACTAAATACAGTAAAATTTTAAGTAAAGATACGCACAACAGCCCCAAATATTGCGGTATGCCAAAAATATTGCTACCTATAATACCAGTAAAAAAAAAGAATGCAACTGTCTGTCAGTCTTCCAAACCTATACACAATAAGTCATTAGCAATTTTTTCATCTCAAATCTCAAACTTGTTCGCTCGCGACTTGTACGGCGTAGCCGAAGGAAGTCGCAGAATATTAAATCTCAAATGATATTAATCGGTGGGGTAGTGGTGCTGTGCCTACCCCCCTATGTATCTTAACTACCGGGCGCGAACGCTGCGCTCTTTTTTGCTGCCTTCAAAGTCGCGAGCTGAGGCTGGATCGTAGCCTCCAGTCCGCAAGCGGCGGTCTAAATCGCTGGCTTCTGGAGAAGTTTTTGCTGCTTCTTCGATCGTCACTCTGCCCTCAAGCACAAGTTTGTAAAGAGCCTGGTTGATAATCTGCATTCCTTCGTAGGTGTCATGTTCCATCAACCGGAAAGCTTCATCATCAGCACCTTTCATCAGGTAATCCTGCATGGCTGGCGTGTTCACCAAAATATCGTGAACTGCGACGCGGCGGTTGTCAACTGTTGGTAGCAAAAGTTGGGCAACTACTGCTACTAAAGAATCGCAAATTTGAATCCGCATCGCCTGCTGTTCCTCGGGCGGGTAGAGGTTCAACAAGCGATTAATCGCGTTAATGGCGCTCCGAGTGTGGAGGGTTCCCAATACTAAGTGACCTGTTTGAGCTGCTTGCAACGCTGTATTGATCGTAACGCGATCGCGCATTTCTCCGATCAGAATTACATCGGGGTCTTCCCGCAAAACTGCCCGTAAAGCCTGCTGAAACTCGTGGGTATGCAAGCCGACTTCCCGCTGGCTGACCAAGCATTTTTTAGAAGGGTGAATAAATTCGATCGGGTCTTCAATTGTAACTACGTGCTTCTGTTCCATCTGGTTGAGGTGGTCGATCATCGCAGCTACTGTTGTCGATTTCCCCGAACCTGTAGGCCCGGTAATCAAAATTAATCCCTGCGATCGCAAAATGATATTTTTGAGAACTTCTGGCAACCTTAAGGAATCGATAGTCGGTATTTCTAAACTGATCAACCGCAATACTATGGCGCCGCCGCTGAGGGAGTCAAAACAGTTTAGCCGACACCGCACAAAGCCTGGGTAAAAAATTGCTGCATCTAATTCTTTGGTAGCCGCAAACTGTTTTCGCTGTTCGGGGTTGAGAATTTCGGCTAAGTATTGTTCAAAAATTTCTGGCGTGACTTTCGGGTGGCTGGTTGCTACTTGCATGACGCCCCGAATCCGAAATCGAGGTACTTGGCCGACTCGGATGTGAATGTCGGAAGCTGATGCTGTATGGGCATCTCTGACCATTTGTTCGATCGTGCTGGCGGGAGTCTCAACAGCCCGCTGCTGGTGCTGCTTTTGCTGCTGTGCTGGTGGGGGTGCAGCAGGCGCTGGTGGTGGTGGTGGCGCGGGAGTTGCAGCCAAGGGCGGGGGCGGCGGCGGTGTGCGGCGGGCTTGAGCCTCTGGTCGAACGGGTGTAGGATTGTCTAATGGGTTCATTTTTGGGTCTCCAGTCAGTCGATTTTAGATTTTAGATTTTAGATTTTAGATTGACTTGCAGCGTTGAATCTGGGAGTTTCAACTATGGTCTAAAATTTGGGGATTGACAGCGATCGAGTATCGAGAGCTTATATGCGTGTCAGTCGATTTTAGATTTTAGATTGACTTGCAGCGTTGAATCTGGGAGTTTCAACTAAAGTCTCAAATTTGGGGATTGACAGCGATCGAGTATCGGGAGCTTGTATGCGTGTCAGTCGATTTTAGATTTTAGATTGACTTGCAGGGGTTGAATCTGGGAGTTTCAACTAAAGTCTCAAATTTGGGTATCTTCACTCAGGAGCGTTGGTGGCTTGTATCCGTTTTGGTCTCCAGTCATTGTAGATTAATGGCGCAAAAATGCCCGGTTTATAATCTAATCGTTTGCTGGCTAATTCGGTGCTAAATGCTGAGAATAATTTACAATTAGGCTTGATGGGCGATCGAGTAATTAACGGTTTTAACTCCTATGAACATCGGTCACAAAATTGCCGTCTGGCTTGAAAATCGCGCTGTTACTCCCGCCTACGCGGGTTGGCTGCTCTCGGGGCTGACGGTGTTCTTTTTTGGATCTGCTACCAATACCATGTCAGGGTGGCTTTACGCGCTCAGCGGTGGGAGTTTGGCACTGCTGGGAGTAGCGGCGTTTTTGCCACCAAAATCGCTCGGTTCCTTGGAACTTCGGCGCCACCCGATCGCACCGGTGAGTGCGGGCGATCGAATCACTGTGGAACTAGAAATCGAAAATCGCGCCCGATCGCCTAAAACTTTGTTGCAAGTCCTAGATATCTTGCCCTTTGTACTGGGAGAACCGATCGTCCGCCCGATCGAGGTCATCGAGCCTGAGAGTATATACAGATTTACATACTATCTAGAAGTCCGGCAGCGGGGCGTCTATCGCTGGCAAGAGGTGCACTTGAGAACGGCGGCGCCTTTAGGCTTGTTTTGGTGTCGCCGCAGCCGCCCGGTGAAAGCGGTGGCGGTTGTCTACCCGCAGGTTTTGCCGTTGAGTGCTTGTCCTTTGATCGATCGCATCGGTCAAGAAGACAGCCCGCAATTGTACGATCGCCTGCGATCGCAAACTGCTACCGAAGGTCTGACCCGGAATTTGAGACCTTACCGCCACGGAGACCCCACTCGCCTGATTCACTGGCGCACCAGCGCCCGCTACGGAGAACTGCGGGTGAGAGAGTTAGAAGTTGCCGCCGGCGGTCAAGAAATTATTATTGGTCTCGACAGCGCTGCTTTTTGGCAACCAGAGGAATTTGAACGAGCGGTGACAGTAGCTGCGTCTCTTTACTTCTATGCTAGCAAGCGCCTGTTAAACGTCAAACTTTGGACTGCCGGGACTGGACTCGTGTCAGGGAACCGGGTAGTTTTGGAAACTTTGGCGGCGGTTAATGCTGGGGAAGAGGCTCACGAAAGTCGATCGCAACTGCCGATAATTTGGCTGACTCAAAATTCTGCAAGTTTAAGCACTCTTACCCAAGGTAGTCGTTGGGTACTTTGGCCGAGCGCCGCTGCGGAAACAGGCGAAAAAATGTTAGTAAAACACGACTTACCTGGTTTAGAAATTCGCTCGGATAGACCTTTAGAAGTTCAGTTACAAGATGCTCTGGAAAGAGCGATTAATTATTAAGATTGAGTCGATAATTTTTCATATATCCTCTTAGGGATTAAATACTCGCTATGAGGTTTGATCGTTCGGACTTTAGTCCGCAAGAAGGAGCGGACTAAAGTCCTCACTACAAACCATTTTTTGTAGGAATTGACTCGATTTCAAATCGCCAGCTTTTTCCGATTTCAATCACATATATTGGGCGGACGAATAGTGTCCACCACAAAATTTTTAATGGTTGAGAGATAGTTTTATTTAAATGTCGATCGCGCCGATCGAACTTATTGCCCGATCCCAAAATCTCAATTCCTATCACTCTGTCGTTTCAGGGATAGTTTCGACTACATACTCCGGTACATACTCCGCAACCTTTTCAGGTGGATTCTCGGGCAATTTGTCAGGCAATTTATAGGGCAAATTTTCCGGTGGATTTTCGGGTCTCACTCGTCGGATCGGCAGATTTGCGATCAGTGAAGTCGCCCGCTGGTCGCTTTCGAGACCGAACTCTGATTCAGTAGTATCGATTTCCACGTAGCGAGACACCACCTCTAGAATTTCTCGGCGCATCGACTCAACCATTTCCGGGCTGAGTGCTGACCGGTCGTGGGCTAGAACCAGTTTGAGGCGCCGCTTTACATCGTCGCGGCTGTTATCAGGGAGGCGCGGGAAAAGTCGTTCGAGAAGTGTGTACAGCATGGTTATAGCAGTTTGTCAAGGGTTTGGCATAGAAAAGGTGAGTCGATTTTAGATTTTAGATTTTAGATTGGGGAATGACTTATTCCCGTCTGGTATGGAGTAAGGCCCAGGAGTTTGATTCTTTTTGGGAACTGGTGTCACTGGGGGAATTTTTCGGCTAGTTTTTGTGATGCAGTGGCTGCTAAAGGTCGATCGCCAATATGGCAGCACATCACATAATTTTAGTATTGAAGAACTTGCGGAGGCGAGTGAAAAACGTTTCCCGACGAGGAGTTAGATCTAGAAATTCAACTTTTTCGCCTTCTAAGCGGCGGGCAATATTGTCGAAAGCAGTTCCAGCTAAAGAGGTCGTTTCCGACAATACTAATGGTTCGCCTCGGTTGGTGGAAACAATGACGCGCTCGTCGTCGGGAACGACGCCTAACAGCGGAATGGCAAGGATTTCCCGCACATCTTGCACCGACATCATATCATTTGCCAGCACCATTGCGGGCCTGATCCGGTTGACAATGAGCTGAATTTTTTTGACGTTGTTGGCTTCCAGCAGGC
Organism: Microcoleus sp. bin38.metabat.b11b12b14.051; assembly: GCF_013299165.1. Classification (NCBI taxonomy): domain Bacteria; kingdom Bacillati; phylum Cyanobacteriota; class Cyanophyceae; order Oscillatoriales; family Microcoleaceae; genus Microcoleus; species Microcoleus sp. bin38.metabat.b11b12b14.051. The sequence goes on along the minus strand of NZ_JAAFKD010000031.1, from coordinate 51,869 downwards.
CGATGACTCGATCGGCATCGCGGACAGCAGCGATTTCTGGAGTAGTGACAATAACGCCTTCTTGCGCCGGGGCGATCGCATTTTGGAAACCCTGCTCAATTCCAGCCGGAGAGTCGATCAAAATATAGTCATATTTTGCTCCCAACATCCCCACAAGCTGCTTCATTTGCTCGGCGCTGATGGCATCTTTCATGCGAGTTTGGGCCGCCGGCAACAGTACCAAGCGCGGCTGCCGCTTGTCTTTCACCAAAGCTTGCTCTAAGCGGCACTCTCCGGCGAGAACTTCTAATGCCGTGTAAACAATGCGGTTTTCTAAGCCCAGCAGCAAGTCTAAATTTCTGAGGCCAAAATCGGCATCAATTACGGCAACGTTGCGCCCCCGCTTAGCTAAAGCCATGCCGAGATTAGCTGTCGATGTGGTTTTTCCGACTCCGCCTTTCCCTGATGTAACAACAATAATGCGAGCCATAAGCGATTTTAGATTTATTGGGCATTGGGCATTGGGCATTGGGCATTGGGCATTGGGCATTGGGCATCAGTCATTGTTCAAACAGGTCATTTGTCATTTGTCATTTGTCATTTGTCATTTGTCATTAATCTTATTATTTGTGGTTCCTTGGTAATTATTTTATGAGAATTTAGGGAGCAATCTGTTATTCATTGAATCAACTCAATCCTCAAAAATCTCATTTTTATACAAATTTTCTCTTGATTTGCACTGAACTTTTAAAATCTTCTTGACTAACTGATTTAGCCAAAACCTAAACGATCGAGCGCCAACTCAAAGAGAAATAGTATTACTAATGACCAATGACCAATGACTAATCACCACTGACCACTGACTAATGACAAATGACCAATGACCAATTACCCATTACCGCCGATTAACTGCGATTTGTCAAAATCAGAGGCTCTACCGATCCGAATCCCCTGAGGCGTCACATAGGCGACTTCCGGGAAAAACTGAGCGGGTGAGGTTTCTGGGCCTCTGGCAACGTACTTAGCAATCCTAATCACCATCGGTTCCATCTGCAAGGTCATAATCACGCTTTTGGTGTTGCCGCCGGCACCTGCGTGCACGACGCCCCGCAAACGGCCCCAAACTAGGATATCGCCTCCGGCGATGACTGAGCCGCCGGGATTGACATCTCCCAAAAGTACGATCGTCCCTGGATGGCGAATTTCAACGCCCGATCGCACAGTCATCTGCAAATATAAAGGTTCCGCCAGCGATTGCGGTTTTTCAGCGGAGGCTTGACTCAGAGTAGAAACCGGAGGCTGTTGTTCTACAGAATAGCCTGCCGTAGCCGCGGCAACAGCGGTTTGGCGGCGGCTGGTGTGGACTCGTTTGAGTTGCAGTTCCACTTCAGAGAGGGCATCGGCAATTTCTTGCAGTTGGCGGATATCTAAAAGTCGATCGCTCCCCATCAATTGTACTTCTGCATTCGGCTGCCAAAAGCGTTCTCCAGCATTCAGCCTGACTTTTAGCTGTTGCCAAAGTTCAGTCCAAGTCGATGCCGTACCAGTTGCGGGTTCGGTATTGGTTTCTGGGGGAAGTAACAACAATAGCTTTCCGTCTTCAGTCTTGAGTCGGACTTGCAGCTCTAAGCTGACTTCGGGCGTTGATTGAGGGGCGGCAGCAGCGGCTGTGGAGGCATCGGGTGTCATGGAACGGTTCGATCTCAGGTAGGGACAGGTTAACATCAATATTAGCTTGAGTCGTCTTTTGCCTCAGCTTTTGGGACGAAAAGTCTGGTTTTTTTGTTTTTAACGGCAGGTATCACAATTCTATTTCGTTTGTGAACAAGATTTTTTTTTCTTCACCGCAGAGGGCGCAGAGAACACAGAGAAAGAGAATCAAGAGAAGAATAAGGTAGGGTGTGCACTGGGCACCGAAAGCGCGATAAGTAGCGCGTCAAATCACTTTTTTCCTAAGTTCTGTAATTATTACTTTACAATTACTATGCAGCAAATAGAACGTTATCGTGGCAGTTTGATCGGTTTAGCAGTTGGCGATGCTTTGGGAACAACTTTAGAGTTTTGTCGCCCCGGAACGTTTGAGCCGATTAGCGATATGGTTGGCGGCGGCCCGTTTCGCCTGCAACCGGGACAGTGGACTGATGATACTTCGATGGCGCTTTGTTTAGCTGAAAGTTTGATTGAGAAAAAAGATTTCGATCCAGTCCATCAATTAGAAACTTATGTGAAGTGGTGGCGAAACGGACATTTGAGCAGTACGGGGAAGTGTTTTGATATTGGCAATACGGTTCAACAAGCACTTTGGCTGTTTCAAAATACAAAAAAGCCTTACTGCGGTTCTACCGACTCTTGGGCTGCTGGAAATGGTTCGATTATGCGTTTGGCTCCCGTACCTTTGTTTTATGCTAAAAATCCTTTAGAAGTCATAGAAATATCTGGATCAAGTTCTCGCACAACTCACGGTGCTGCTACTTGCGTCGATGCTTGCCGCTATTTTGGTACTTTAATTGCGGCGGCTGTCAATGGAGTGAGTAAAGAAGTTTTGCTATCAGAAAGATATTGTGCGATCGCCGGATATTGGGCCGCGCACCCACTGGTAGCAGAAATTGATGAAATTGCGGCGGGTTCTTTTAAACGCCTACAACCTCCTGAAATTAAGGGTACGGGTTACGTAGTTAAGTCTTTGGAGGCTGCTATTTGGGCGTTTTATAACAGTTCGTCTTTTGCCGAAGGGTGTTTGTTGGCTGTAAATTTGGGCGACGATGCGGATACAACTGGTGCAGTTTACGGACAGTTGGCTGGAGCTTTTTATGGCGAATCTGCTATACCAGAAAAATGGCGATCGCAATTGACCGATTTGACTCTAATTGCATCTTTCGCCGAACAACTGTTAACTGTAGGACTTACGCACGGGTGACTAGAAACTGAGTTTTTATGTAACACTAGCCGTAGTCGTAGGGCAATACGGTTCAGATAAGAGACTTCTACAGGGAAAACCCTATAAAAAATAAATATTGCGATTGCTTCGTTCCTCGCAATGACAATTTCCAAATGAACCGTGTTGAGCCGTAGGGTGCGTCGCCAGCGATTTTCGCTGCATAAAAATCGATAATATCAGAGCGACGCACCTGACAAAATAATTATGTAAACTAGCCTCATTTTCCATGTTAAAAAATACAAAACTAATCGTTTTTTTGAGAAATGATATTATTTTTGCTCTCGCAACACATATCCAACTCCCCGAACCGTATGCAACAAGCGTTTTGAATTACTTGCTTCTAACTTAATCCGCAACGCCCGAATATACACTTCAATAATATTTGACTCACCCATAAAATCGTAACCCCAGACTTTTTCTAAAATGCGATCGCGCGTAATCACTTGACGGGGATTTCGCAGCAGAAATTCTAACAAATCAAACTCTTTAGCAGTCAGTTCAATTAGTTGGCTACCTCGATAAACTTCACGAGTTAAACAATTCAAGATTAGGTCTTCAAATTCTAACTGATCCAGGTCATTTGGTTGAGTGCGGCGCAGGCGTGCTTTCACCCTCGCTAGAAGTTCTTCCATACTGAAAGGCTTCGTCACATAGTCATCAGCGCCAGCATTTAAGCCGGTTACGCGATCGGGTACTTCATCCTTTGCTGTTAACATAATGATTGGTACTTGCACGCCAGTCGATCGCAATCTCAAACAAATATCCAATCCAGAGACGCCCGGAAGCATCCAATCTAAAATCAATAAATCCGGTTCAGCCGTGCGGGCGAGGGTTAATCCATCCAACCCATTGGGGGCGACAGTGACGTGATATCCTTCCAGAGTAAGTTCAGATTCGATGAACTTTGCCAATTTAGGGTCATCTTCAACAACGAGAATGCGATCGCTCATAGCTGCGGATTCCAGACGGGTAAGGTGATAGTAAAAATACTACCTTCTCCCGGTTTAGAGCGGATCGTGATGCGTCCTTCCATACCTTCGATCAGGCTTTTGGCGATCGCCAATCCCAGCCCTGTACCGTCTCTAGAGCGCGTCATAGACTCATCCACCCGGTAAAACCGCTCAAAAATCCGGTTTTGATGGGGGAGAGAAATCCCAATTCCGCGATCCCGCACATGAATCATCACCTGCTGTTCCTTCTTTTCTAAGACTAACTCAACAGGTTGTTCGGGAGCAGAATACTTAATAGCATTATCAACTAAATTAATTAACACTTGTTGCAAACGATCCTGATCCGCACAGGCGACAACATCCTCATCTGTTGACACCAAAATAATTTTACGATTGCTAACTTTTTCACTCATCTGAGCCACCTCAGCCACCAGAGTATTCAGAATCACCGGATTCAAACGAAAGTGCAAATTCCCGCTATCAGCCCGTGCTAAATCGAGCAAATCTTCTAACATCCGAATCGTCCGTTCAGTTTCACCAACCGCTGTTTCCAGTGCTTGCTGCTGATAATCACTTAAATTGGTGCTGCGGCGCAGCAAACTTTGTAAATAACCAACAACAATTGTTAGGGGAGTGCGTAATTCGTGGGAAACATTGCCGACAAATTGCCGTTGTTGCTCCCAGGAACCAGATAATCGAAACAACATCTCATTAAAAGTTTGGGCTAGCCCTAAAATCTCATCAGGAGCCTGATGCAGTTGGAGTTTTGCTCCCTGCAAATTATCAGCAGACAAAGTGCTAGCTATCTGACTCATCTGTTCTAGAGGGTTCAGAGCATGACGAATGCGACTGGCGATCGCCAACATCAACACTAAGATTACCACAATACTGACAACAATCAGACTCCGAATCCCATCATTTAATTCACGTTGCTCATCAGTGATATCTTGAGAGAAATATACAGTACCCACCAACTCATTTTTGATCCTCAGAGTTCTGCTACAGATCACCAAATAGCGATCGCCCACCTGAACAAAAGTCGGCTGAGTCGGCACCTCCGTCAACGAGATCATATTCCTAATCTTAGAAGATTGCATATCCATATCAGGAGAACTCACCAAAAGCATCCCATCATTGCGCTTCACCCACACCATGATTCCTCCTGTAGATGCTTTCTGGACGCTTCGGGTTAAGCCAATTTCTAAAGAACCCATTTCACTATAAAGCTCAACCTGTTCGGGAAAGCGCGTTCCAATATATTCCAGGGTTTGTTTGTGGGCACCGACTAGATTTTGCGATCTTTGCCAGCCGGCCCAAAATGCCACACTACTAAGTCCTAAAATCGAGAGTACCATCAATTCCCGAGTCAGGCGAAACTGAAGCGAAGAGGTGGAAATTTGCTTTCCCATGAAATGGCTGATAGTGGCTCTAACTTGGCGAATATGCTTCATTTATTTGTCAGAATTAGTGAGGTAAATTAAGCATAAAAATTAGACAAATTCCAACTAAATTAAGACTTCACTCGATGTCAGAAACCGGGTTTTTCACGAGAATCCTTCGTTTCAGTCGGGAGATTCGCTAAAAAAACCCAGTTTCTTTGGTATCAATGGGTAAGTCCTGTAGATCAAAAAATCATCAGAATGCTCAATTAAAAGTTTTCCGCCGTACCTTTAATATGATTAAACTCAAAGCGTCGAGCATAATCTGCTTCACCATAAAGATTAAAACTAATAGTTGGTTCATCTCCGAGTGCTTCGACATGATGAATCGCATCGGGCATTAAGCACAAAACGTCACCAGGTGCAAGCAAAATATCGCCCACTGTTTGAATTTTATCGGGAAACTTCGGAATGGGCGATCGCCCCCAAAAAGTATTTTTCTCCTGTCCGCCCAGTAGCCCCACAATTCCCCAACTAGCATGATTGTGAATCGGAGAAACTGTACCCGGAGCCCAAGCCACCAACTGTACCGTCAAAGGAAAAAATGGCTCATCATATAGTGTTTGTACAGCCCAACCTGTCTCAGAATCGGGTTCCAGGAGACCAATTTGCATCCAGGGAGAACTATCTAATAACTTGCGGACAAGGGGACAAATTGCCTGGAGTCGTAAATAATCATCACTAATTTGATCTAAGACATCTTCCAAGTCAGTTAAAAAGCGATAAAGTCGGTAAGGATGAATCAAATCTTCAATTTGACTGCTATCTTCACAAACATGGTGCTGTCCATCATTGGCTACAAACAAGTTTTTTCCTGTCATAATTTCTCAACTCGCGGTTAAATGACTGCGCTACTAACAGATAGTCATAGTTCATTAGTGTCAACTTGATCCCATAACGTAGTCACAGACTGCTGTTTGGCGACTCAGACCAAATCCCCCCTAGCCCCCCTTAAAAAAGGGGAACCGGAAGGACTCAAAGTCCCCCTTTTTCAGGCTACGGCGTACACGCCAGTAGAGTTGGAAATCAAATGTCTGACACAGCCAGGTTTTTAGGACTTGTGTGTACGCCGTAGCTTAGGTCGGGGGGGGAACCGGAAGGACTCAAAGTCAACCCCTACTCCCCTTTTTAAGGGGGATGCGAGGGGGATCAGACCTCGGCAGTAAACGAGAGATACAGAGGGTTTTAGACTTAAGTAGACACCAATAGTCAGCCTGGATCTCCACTCTATAAGATGTTCCTGCTAACTAGATGATGGGTTCCTAATTCCTAGATGAATTTTTGCTGAAGAAACCGACATATCAAGCATTCAGACTTTTATCTCCCATCCATCTCTTCCTCATCTAGCACTCATATTCTTGAGTGTTAATGTAAATACCCTCAAATATTGAGGACAACAAAAAGCCACCGACTTGCCAGAGAGCAAGAAATATCAAGAAAATATCTGCCCTCAAAATACTAACTATTCATCGGGAAATTAAACACATGAAAGTCAAATACATTACCACGATCGCCATTGCCACCATTCTAGGTTTGGTAACAGCTAATGTTAGCTACGCCAACCTCAAAACTTCCACCAGCTTAAACTCTACAACCGTTTCATCGAAGATTGCAGAAGCCAATCCTTGTGCTGGTAAAAATCCTTGCGCTGGCAAAGCGAATCCTTGCGCTGGCAAAAATCCTTGTGCCGGAAAAGAAAATCCTTGTGCTGGAAAAGCCAATCCTTGTGCTGGTAAAAATCCTTGTGCCGGAAAAGCCAATCCTTGTGCCGGAAAAGCCAATCCTTGTGCTGGTAAAAGCAGCACAACAACTGTTCATCCTAAGTATTACACCGAAAAAGGTGTAGCTCTTGATGGTCAGGATGTCGTCGCTTATTTCACCCAAGGTAAATTAGTGATGGGAGTTAGCCAATTTAAACATAATTGGGGTGGCACAACTTGGATGTTTGCTAGTGCCGCCAACCGCGATATGTTTGCTAAAAGTCCTGAAAAATATGCTCCTCAATACGGTGGATATTGTGCTCAGGCTGCCAGTGAAGGCAATCTAGTTGTCACTCAGCCTGATGCCTGGAAAATTGTTGATGGGAAGCTTTATCTCAACTATGATAAGAAAGTACAGGTAGAGTGGATAGCTGATATTCCCGGACACATTGCTTTAGCAAACAAGAATTGGCCTGCTATTTTGAATAACAAAGAGTTGTTGCGTTAACTTCAAATAGGACTCAGGGAAGAAAATTTAATAACTTAAACACATCTTACAGTCCTCTATGCTCGTAGCTCCGAGGTAAAAACAGGCTCTTCCTCGGGTTCTGTGTTACTTTCGCTCTACCTGATAACAAGCAAAAGCAATTTGATGTTTGGTGGCACAGGCATCTTGCCTGTGGCTCTCTTTTTGCTATTTTGGATTGTGTTGAAGCCTCACGTTTTGTTCGATCGCCCAATCGCGATCGATTTCGTGAAAATCTCAAAAGTTTAGTTTTATCCAGTTCTAAGAAGGAAAACGTGCTGTATGGAATTTAAAGATTTTATGGCTTTGCTGCATCCTGTTTTAGCTGTGGCGATCGTGTTTCCGATGCTGGGCGTGGTGCTGAATATGGCTTGGCAAACTATGCAGCGCCGCCAGCAAATTGCATCCGGGGATAAGAGCAAGATTCCCCCTGTAGTCGGCGCAGAACACGTCAAAGCCGGTAAAATTCTGTCAGGTTCTGTGGTAGGAGTGACGTTGTTGGGGCTAGGTTACGCGATTTTTGAGCATATTTTGACCAAGGATGTTTGGAGCAAAAACTCGTTTCAGGTCATTTTCATTGTGCTGATGTTTGTGGCAACTATTGCCTCTTTGGTCATGCTGTATCGATCGACACCTGCGTTATGGCGGGGCATATTTGCGACATTGACGGGTGCTGGCTTGGTGATTCTTGGCACTCAAGATGGCGTTTATCGGCGCACCGATGAATGGTATTGGTCTCACTACTATATTGGCATCACCGCTGCGCTGCTGATGGTTTTCTCCCTCGCCATCATTCAAGACATTTACAAAGATCGATCGAATCGGTGGCGCACGGCCCATGTCATCTTGAACTCGATCGCCGTGCTGCTGTTTCTGGGACAGGGAATGACTGGAACCAGGGATTTATTAGAAATTCCCCTGAGTTGGCAGAAACCCTACATATATAGTTGTGATTTCGCCAATAAGACTTGCCCCAAGCCGTGAGCGATCGCATTACTTGGACAGTCCAGGACGCAAGTGGCACTTTTATAAGGGTGAATTTTAGGTACGTAGTTGCGCTTGGGCGCTCTTCGTATATATAAGAGCGCCCAAGCGCAACTACGTAATTTATATTTGACCTGAAAAAAAATTGACATTTGCCGCAATCCGTGATTTTATCAGCCGCTCCGGTATTTGTAGAAAAAAAATATTTGCAAATATTAAGTTTTTATTAAATTTAGTATTATAATTGTGGTAACTTCCAACTAAGTATTTATTCTCAATATCATGATAGCGGATCAATTTCCTTGGCTGACCGCGATTGTCATCCTACCCCTCCTAGCTGCCCTCGCCATCCCTTTTCTGCCCGATACAGACGGCAAAACTGTGCGCTGGTATGCCCTGGGTGTAGGCATTGCAGACTTTGTATTAATGTGTTGGGTGTTTTGGACGCACTACGATCCGAGCATCTCCACTTTCCAAATCGTCGAGAAATATTCCTGGATACCTTCTTTAGGCCTCAACTGGTCTGTTTCGGTTGACGGGCTGTCGGTTCCGCTGGTGTTGTTGGCGGGATTGGTGACAACGCTATCGATTTTTGCTGCATGGGAAGTCGATCGCAAGCCGCGATTGTTCTACTTCCTGATGCTGGTGATGTACTCGGCACAAATCGGAGTATTTGTCGCCCAAGACATCATGCTGCTGTTCATTGTCTGGGAATTAGAACTAATTCCGGTGTACTTGCTAATCTCGATTTGGGGCGGGCAAAACCGTCGCTACGCAGCTACCAAATTCTTGATTTACACCGCCGGCGCTTCGATCTTTATTCTGATCGCTGCCTTAGCAATGGCATTCTACGGCGGAGGAAATATCACCTTCGACATGGTAGAACTCGGCTTGAAGGACTACCCGTTAGGTTTAGAACTCCTACTTTATGGGGGATTGTTCATTGCCTTCGGCGTCAAACTCGCGATTTTCCCCTTTCACACATGGCTGCCTGACGCCCACGGCGAAGCATCTTCTCCTGTGTCGATGATTCTGGCCGGTGTGTTGCTGAAAATGGGCGGCTACGGACTGATTCGCCTGAATTTAGAACTTCTTCCCAAAGCACACGTTTATTTTGCACCGATTATGGCGGTGCTCGGCGTAGTTAACATTATCTACGGCGCGCTGAATTCCTTCGGCCAAACGAACATGAAGCGCCGCTTGGCGAATTCGTCGATTTCTCACATGGGATTCGTGTTGTTGGGTATTGCTTCCTTCACGGATTTGGGAATCAACGGGGCGCTGCTGCAAATGATTTCCCACGGTTTGATCGCCTCAGTATTGTTTTTCCTGGCTGGCGTTACCTACGATCGCACCCATACCATGATCATGGACGAGATGGGCGAGATTGGGAAAGTTATGCCGAAAGTGTTTGCCTTATTTACAGCCGGCGCGATGGCTTCTTTGGCACTCCCTGGTATGAGTGGTTTTGCGAGCGAACTCTCCGTGTTTGTAGGTGTCGCAACTAGCGATATGTACGGCACTTCTTTCCGCGCAGTGATTGTGTTCCTGGCGGCAGTGGGACTGATTTTGACACCGATTTATTTGCTCTCGATGCTGCGGCAGTTATTTTACAACTGTGGAACATTGGCAGCTTGCGATCTCGAAGATCTAGATTTAAAGAATCAGCGAGATAATCTGGATGAAGCGGTTTGTTTCGGTAATAGTTGCGTTTTACCTGGTGACGCCAAGTTTATCGATGCTCAACCTCGCGAAGTGGCGATCGCATTTTGCTTTTTGATACCGATTGTCGGCATTGGTTTTTATCCGAACATGGCGATGCAAGTTTACGACGCCAAGACTGTGGCTGTTAACGCCGAAGTCCGCCAATCCTACACCCTCATCGTTCAAGAAAATCCTCAGATTTATGCCAAGGGATTTTTGGCTCCCAAAATTGCACAGGCTCCAACAGCGCCTGCTTTGGGCAAAATTACTGGAGCTCAATCTGCATCGGCTTTCGGGATTGTCAAGTAATTTTATCTAATTCCGTTTTTGCTGAAAATTGGGCGATCGCTTTTCTTAAAGGGCGATCGCTTTTTTTGGCAGAAGGAAGAAGGAAGTTGACAGTTGACAGTTGACAGTTGACAGTTCACCTGGGACGGAAGGAAGAATCGTAGGGTGCGTCGCCTCGAAAATTTATCACAAAAAATCGACAATCTCATAGCGACGCACCGCAGTTGACAATTGACAGTTGACAGAATCGTAGGGTGCGTAGCCTCGAAAATTTATCAGAAAAAATCGACAATCTCATAGATCCGCACCACGCTTTAGTGTTAACGGTGGATAGTTGTAAAGTGCGGCTCTGTCAGACTATCGATTGAATTCGAGGGATTTTTTATGGCGACACGCCCTACAAATAATATTGCACTATTTTTAATAATTGCTATAATTTAACACTCATCTACCTTAGCGCCTAATTTCTGCAATAATCTGGGCTAAATTTTCCTTCGCATATCCCACCTCAAGTATCGATTTATCTGCCAAATCAGAGGCAACTTTTGCCAGGAGCTTTAGCGGTTCTTCAACGCCTCTAGTTTTCATAAATAACACTTGAAGGCGATTTTTTACTAATTCTAAAATTGTTCGACTTCTCGATTGTTTACTTTGTTGTTGTTGAACAATACTCCAGCTCAGATTGTGAGTTTTCAACAGCCACATTCTTTCTGTTCCTTGCGTATTAACTGTTTCCAAAACCTCCGCACAAATCCCATCGACTAATCTTTCACTGACATATTGCACGATTAAAGGCTGAAGCACAAACACAGTTTCCCCGCCTTCAGTGATTTTTTCGATCAGCGAGCGGCGGCCCAGAGAATCGAGATTTTTTAGTAAATCGGAAAGCGACAAATTGACAAACATCTGCTCTCGCAAAGTCGTCAGGGAAATCGGACTTTGAGCAATAGTCAGCCAGTACGAAATCTCTTGTTCGGTTCTCGACATTCGATCGAACTGCTGCGCGAGCAAATTGCTGATGTGTTCTTCTATAAATAATGCCGTTGCTTCCAAAAAATTGCCAACATTCCCATCAAAGAATTCGTTAATCGTTGTCGCCACAATTTTTAACGCTAACAGATTGCCTCCGTACCGGGCTAACAAGATTTCCCATTGTCTATCTCGAACGGATAAGCCTTTTTCTTGGAAAATTTCGCGGGCTATTTCCTCGGAAATAGCAGGTTTTAAAGACCGCACTTTTTCTCCCACGAGCAAACTCAGTTCTGTGGGTTCTTCGGCACTAACTAGCACCAGACTGCTCTGGTGGTTCACCTCACAGAGCCGTACAATTAAATCTCGATAGCCTTCGCAGCCTTCGCGGTAGTGTCCCGCTAGTTCTTCGGGTCGCAGGACTGCTTCAAAATCGTCTAAAATCAGCAGACAGCGCCGCTTACGCAGGTACTCGATTAAGCGCGAAATTTTGCCGTTCAGGTCGAGCGGCAAATCGGGTTTTTGTTGGTTAGAAAAAAGTTGAATTAAGCTCGCGAGGAAGTCGGATGCTGGGGGAGCCGATCGCAGCGAGCGCCAAATCACAAAATCAAACTCCTGCTGTACCTGTTTTGCGAAGTGCACCGACAGAGTTGTTTTGCCGCTACCAGCCAAACCCAGCAGCGCTACGACGCGACAGTTATCCGATACGATCGACTGCTTTAAATTAGTTAATTCTTCAGTCCGCCCGTAAAAAACCGAGACATCGGGTGCTTGGCCCCAATCTTCCTGTGGGCGCCCGATAGGCATTTTGAATAGAGAACCTTTCCCTCGGGGACTAAAATCGCTTGGTTCCTGCTCGCTGTGGTATGAAAACAGCAACTGATGCCTTAATTCCGACAACTTTCCCGGGCCGTTCCCCCCAATCTGAAACTTTTTATAAACTTCCCCGAGTCTTTTCCGAACTGCGATGTCGCTAATGCCGAGTTTCGTGGCGATGGAAGCCGTTGATTGACCGTCTAGAGCCATAAACACTGTCTCTAACTCGGCATCTGTGACACCGCGCTGTTTGGCGATCGCTTGCACAAAGTTTTGAGGAATCGGAGTAGTCAAGGTAGGAATCTCGCCTGTACTAATAATCTATCTTATATTATATTCTTTGATTTCTCGCGGGCGAACAATTGAACAGACCAAAGTTCAGCTTGCTTCTTGCTGTTTCTCCCGTTTTTGATTGATCAGTAGAAGCAACAAGGAAAAATCCCTTCGGCTTGGCGACCTGGTAAAAAGACTTATCAGCCAGCGTATACGAAGGAAGAAACAACGAAAAAGACATACACAGCAAGCTTGAGAGCTATTGATATTTTATGTTTGATTAGGTGGATTTACTTACCTAGTTATCGGTTTTTAAATTTGTTCAAAAAACCAATGCAACAGCAGCTAGCCTCCCAAACCTTATGCAATATACAATCTTATGTCGGATAGAATAACAGCAATAAAATGATTCGAGCGCGGTTATTTATCCGACACTTTCTCAACGTTAGCAGCCCTGTCTCAGCCAAAAACCTGCGCGCTAGCCTGGTATTCTTCTGCTGAAAGCAGCCGCCAATTCCCCTCGCCCAAAAGTTCCAAAACTTGCTGGTGATATTTCAACAAACTCAATCGGTGGCCGACGCTGACAAACGTAGTTTTAGTTGATTGCAACTGCTGGTATAAATGTTGCTCGTTTTTCAAATCCAAAGCACTTGTCGCCTCGTCCAAAATCGCATATCGCGGTTCCGTCAGCAACAATCGGGCAAAAGCTAAACGCTGCTGTTCTCCCAGCGACAAAATCTCGGCCCAATCTAAATCCGCCTCAAAACCGCCCAATCTGTCCGGCAAATCTGTTAAATTTACAGATGCCAAAACGCGGCGCAATTGTTCATCATCAACCTGGCTGCTGGTGTTGGGATAGAGAAGTTGCGATCGCAAACTACCTAAAATCATATAAGGACGCTGCGGCAAAAACAGCATTTCTCCGAGTTCCGGCCGCGCCAAACGACCCGTTCCCGAGTCCCACAAACCCGCAATAGCCCGCAGCAAAGAACTTTTCCCAGCACCGCTTTGACCGACAATTAACAGTCCTTCCCCCGGCGACACCGCTACCGACAAATCCCTAATCAAAGTCTTTTGATGCTTCGGAGTATCTAAGGTAACGCGTTCCAGCGCCAACTCAGAATCTACTACGACATCTATCGCAGTTTCTCCTGCACGATACACTGCCCTTTCTGCTTCCAAAGTATCTGTAAATACAGTCAAACGATTGATACTAGCTGCAAAAGCACTCAGCCGTTCAATCTGAGTTATCACTACTGAAAAAGCGCCTAAAACCTGACTGAAAGCAAAACCTGCTTGAGTGATATCTCCAAATTGGATTGTATCAGTTGTGTCTGCAAAGTAAGCTGGAGCTAGTAACAAAGCCGGAATTATCACCACAGCATATCCGTATCCAGTTGTAAAATAATCCAGATTTCGCTGCCAGCCAATTAGCAAATTAAAATTGTGGAATACTTCAACGAACCGCTGTTTTATTTGCTTCGATTCCTGCTCCTCACCCCTGTAAAAAGCAATAGATTCAGCATTGTCGCGAATGTGAACCAATCCGTAGCGGAAGTTAGCTTCTTTTTTAAGTTGGTTAAAATTCAGAGGCACTAATCTTTGACCAAATATCAAAGTTGCAACCGTACCCAAGATAGCGTATACAATCAGGAAGATTGAAAGTTGTTTTGAGATTGACCACAGAATACCAGTGAAAGATATAATGTCAACTATCGCACCCAAAATTACCAGCAGAAATGCCAAACTTGTACGAGTAAATGATTTGATATCTTCAGAAATTCGCTGGTCGGGATTGTCAATTTCCTTTTGGGACTTGATTTCGTAATAAGCCCGATTCTGAAAATACTTGTCCAGGAATTTATTTGTCATCCACTCCCGCCAGTAGAGACTCAATTTATCTTGGGTGTAGCGGTAAATGACCACGATGGGAGTGCCGACTGCAAAAACCCCTGCATAGACAAACAGATATTTCCAGTAATTGAGCTGGTCTTTCTTTGCTAGTGCTGTATTAAAAAAGTTACCGACATAACTAATTATGACATTTAGACCGCTGACTGAAAGCGACAAAAAAAGCAGTAAAGTCAATAAAGCCCAAGGCTGCCAGTGCCGAGTCAGTCTGCCTTTGAACCTAATAAAAGCAATGAAAGGAATAATTAGCATTAAAGCTACGATCGCAATTGCTGGCGAATGAATGATTCCTTGCAGCAAATTGACTAAGCCGGCCGCAATACTGCGGACAAAATCCGGAAAAAGCAGTTCCCCGCCCAAACAGAAAGCGCTGACGAGTACAAACATCGCAGCGAATAAAAATATCAACAACAGTCCTACTAATCCTAAGAATATTCTGCCGCCCCCAGGCTCTAAAGGATAAAAGTAAGGCTGAGCGATCGCAATAAATCTCTCCCACAACTGACGGTCAAATCGATTCATCTTTGCTTTTTACAGAACTACTTAGACTTTTCTAAGATAGCAACTTTCGCGATCCACTGCTCAACGAATTGATTGGAGACTCGATCGCAAAAATTGCTTCAGCCACAGACGAATACTTGTTTTCCGACTCAAGTCATGGATACCCAAAAAAGTTGGCAAGTGAGTTCTAGCTGGCAGATTCATCTGTAGAGTAAAGTCTCAATTCGCGAATCTAAAATCTCAAATCGATGGGTTCAGAAGAAGCCGCGCTGTCCCCGATCGCCTCCGACTGCGATTGACTGCTGTAAAATCGCTGGCTAATCCCCAAAGTCACTTGTTTGAGCACCCAATACAAAACAGCAATTACTACAAATGTTGCAGCCATTACTACAACCGGACGCTTACCAATCAACTCATTCATGACTGTGTTAACCAACGCATCAGGATTCGTCAGAATGTCCCAAGTGTTGAAGCGGATAAATCGCCCTAAATAAATGCCGAGCGCCGAAAGTGCGTGTATAGTTATTTCCGTTGCCAGGATAAATCTACCCCAACCCTGTTGCTTCAGATAGTAACCCAAATTCATCACCGACAGCACGTAAGCTCCAAACCCGAGCAGCATAAACACCAGATACTGCGGGATTAAAGCCAGAGTCACAGTCCACACCGTATGCTCCTGTTTGATCTGCTCGATCAGGTGAATGATATCAGTTAAAACGTAGGGTGCATTGGGTAAAAATGCGATAAACCAGAAAAAACCGCCCCACCAGCGGAGAGAGCGCAGCCCGCGCTGTCGCAGTACCCAGATATCTACAGCCATTAGGCCTAGCGTAATCGCGATCGCCCCCAAAAAGTAAGTTGTGCCCACATCTTGCACAATGTGCTTGATATAGGACAAAACATGGCGCGTGCTCGGCAAAAAAGTAGCGCCCAAGAGAATGCACGTACCCCACAGCAGCCAGCGCGATCGAGGTTTGCGGAAGAGCCAAAAACTCAGCGCCAGCGGTACTAAACCTAAAAACAAATTCCAAGACATCCAGCGGACATTGTGTCCCATTGCTGTGAGCGCTTCCAGGATTAATCCCATCATGTCGGTTTTTATACAATTAAAGGTTGATGCAGCACCGCTTTCTCAGCAGCTTGAATCTATCTTAGTCGCTATAGCATTCCGAAGAGTTGACTAGGGGCAGTTGGCAGTTGTCAGTTGATAGTTGGCAGTTGTCAGTTGATAGTTGGCAGTTGTCAGTTGTCAGTTGATAGTTGGCAGTTGTCAGTTGATAGTTGAGAGTCGAGCGAATGAAGTCTGATTTGTAGGGTGCGTCAGCTTGTGGCTGCTCGTCGCTCCGCAAAGAAAATCAGGGTATGAGCTGACGCACCCTACGATAACTTTCTTACCAATGCCCAATGCCCTGTTTGGCCAATGCCCAATCCCCAATGCCCAATGCCCAATCCCCAATCCCCAATCCCCAATCCCCAATCCCCAATCCCCAATCCCCAATGCCCAATCCCCAATGCCCAATCCCCAATGCCCAATGCCCAGACATACCTCAGCTAGATGAGACAACCTATACTTACTGAGAGCTTTTGCCGATCGGGATTTCGATCGCAAAAGTAGTTCCGCATCCTATTTCAGACATACACTCAATTGTGCCCTTGTGCTTTTCTACCACAATCGAGTGCGCGATCGACATTCCCAAGCCAGTACCCTTCCCCACAGCTTTTGTGGTAAAAAACGGGTTAAAAATGCGATCGACTATCTCCTGCGGAATCCCCGTACCGTTGTCGGAAATTTTTACGATGACAGTGTTTTGGGGCGTGACAACAGTGCAAATAACAATCCGGCCGCTCTTTGGCTCTGCTTCTGTAACCGATAATTTCTGATATCGTTCTTCAATCGCATCAATTCCATTAGCCAGAATATTCATAAACACCTGATTTAGCTGGCTCCCGTAGCACTCCACCAGCGGCAGTTGACCGAACTCCTTAATTACTTCTATTTCCGGGCGCCTGTCGTGACTCTTCAAGCGGTGCTGCAAAATTAACAAAGTGCTGTCTATTCCGCCGTGAATATCGACCAGCTTCGTTCCCGCTTCGTCCAGCCGCGAGAAAGTCCTGAGAGACAGGACAATTTGCCGGATGCGATCGGTTCCCACCTGCATCGAACCGACAAGTTTTCGTAAATCCTTGGCCATGAAATCCAAATCAATCTCTTCGATGCGATCGACAATTTTTGAATTAGGTTCGGGATACTCATGTTCGTAAAGAGTCACCAAATCTAGCAACTGTGTAGTATACTGGTGGAGATAATCAATGTTAGCGTGAATGAAGTTAACCGGATTATTAACTTCGTGGGCGATGCCGGCCACTAACTGCCCCAAAGAAGACATTTTTTCGGTTTGAATGAGCTGAGCTTGCGTAGAGCGCAATTTAAGCAGCGCTGACTCTAATTCTCCCGATCTTTCTCTTTCTCGCACCTCACTTTGTCGCAGAGATTCATCTGCTTGTTTGCGAGCCGTGATATCCTGGGCAAACCCAATGATTACCTTGGGCATACCCTCAGCATTCCTGCTAAAAATGGTATCCCGACTTTGCAGCCAAAACCATTGATTATCTGCGGACTGCATCCGGTACTCAATTTCCAGAACTTCGCCATCTTCAATTCCTGCAAAGCTTGCGTGATATTCCAAAACTTGCGGCATATCTTCCGGGTGCATTAACTTAGGTATCAGTGACGAACCCATCGCTTGAATTTTGTCAAAGCTATAGCCCAAAACCTTGCCAACAGAAGAATTAGCATAGATATTTCGCTGTTCTTCCAAGTCGTAGAGATACAAAATACCGGGAGTTGCATCGGCGATTTTTTGAATAAACTGCTGGCTCTCTTGCAAAGCTAATTCAGCTTGTTTGCGATTCGTAACATCAATAGTGATGCCGTCCCAAACAATATCACCGTTTTCTTTAGCTTCAGGACGGGAAATTATCTGAAACCACCGAATTGTGCCGGAAGGTAGCACGAAGCGTCCTTCCCAGTGCCAAGGTTGCAAAGTTTGCGCTGAAATAGCAACTGATTCATCATGAGTTTGACGGTCATTTGGATGAATCAAATCTGTTACTAAAGTCGCCTTTTTAATAACAGCTTCTGCTTCTAATTCAAATATTTCTACGCAACCAGGACTAATGTAAGAGAAACTGGAAGATCCATCTGTACGCAATACAAATTGATAAATTACTCCCGGCACATTACCAGACAGCTTTTGGAATTTGGCTTCGCTTTCCCGCAGTGCGGACTCTGCTTGTTTGCGCTCCGTAATGTCAGAAATTGAACCAACAATACGGACGGCTTTTCCAGATTCGTCCCACAAAGCTTGTCCGCGACTGAGTATCCATTTGTAAGCGCTTTTGTGGCACCACAAGCGGTATTCGACGATGTAATGCGGGGTTTTTCTGTCTAAATGGTCTTGGAAAGCTTGCATTACTAAGCTTAAATCGTCGGGATGCGTGCTGCTGTTCCATTCGTCAAAGTAATCGAGCATTGGGATGTGTTCGTATCCGGTGATTTCCTTAAATCGATCGGACAGAAATATTTCTCCTGTTTGCAAGTCCCAATCCCAAATGCCGTCATTGTTCCCTTTGAGTGCTAACTGCCAGCGTTCTTCAGTTTGCCTCAATTGGGCAGTTCTTTGTTCGACTCTATTTTCTAGTTCTTGATTGAGCTGTTTGAGACTGTCTTCTGCCTGTTTGCGCTCGATCGCAATTCCCGCTAAATGCCTGACAGATTGGATCAATTGCAGCTCAAAATCTTGGGGGATGCGGGGTTCAGCGTAATACATGGCAAAAGTTCCCAATACTTGACCCGCTGATGATAAAATCGGAGTAGACCAGCAAGCTCTAAGCCCAAAACCCAAGGCTAAATTTCGATAATTTGCCCACAAAGGATCGGTGGCAATATCTGTCACGATTACCTGTTCGCGACGAAAGACAGCAGTGCCGCAGGAACCAACATTCGGGCCGATGGCTAAGCCATGAATAGCTGCGTTGTAACTTTCGGGCAAACTCGGCGCAGCTCCCTGCTGAAAATGTTTACATTCTGGATCTAGAAGCAAAATCGAACCCATCACATCTTTTGATTGCTGCTCGATAAGTTTAACTAAATTATGTAAAGTATCGCTAAGAAGTGCGCCCTTAGCAATCATTTCTAAGATTTGTTTTTGACCGTTTACCCAATTTTCAGCTTGCTTGCGCTCGGTAATGTCGCGGGCCACCCACACAACTGCTTTTTCGGTCATTGGGGATATGGTAGCGGCAAACCAAATATCTTGGTTGTCAATGGGCAGGCTGTATTCTATGGAACGCATCTGCTGCGTGTCAGCAGCAATTTTAATTTCCCTCAGGCACAAGTCTGCCAAATCCCGGGGGATGATTTCGTGCATAGTTTTCCCGACAAGTTCTGCCGGAGGTTTATACAAAAATTGCGGGTTTGTCGGGGCAATTTTTAGGTGACGCCCCTCAATATCGATGACTAAAATTACGTCGTTCATCGCAGCAAACAAAGCCCGCAATTCCGATTCAGAAGCTTGCAGGGCGATTTCAGCTTGTTTGCGATCGCTAATGTCGCGCCCTACGAAAATGAAAGAGTTGTCCGACATCGGTGACATATTGCCCACAAACCACCTTTGTTCGCTGCCAATTTCGAGGCAGTATTCAAAAGTACAAGTTTGATTCGTAGCGGCGGCGGTGCGAATTTTATCCAGGAAAAACTCGGCTGTTTCAAAATCGAATATATCGCTGACTTTCTGACCGACAAGTTCTGCCGGCGGTTTGTACAAAAATTCGGGATTTGTGGGAGCAATTTTTAAGTATCGTCCCTCAATATCGAGGACCAAAATAATGTCGCTCATGGCAGCAAACAAAGCCCTAAATTCTGTTTCAGAAGCTTGCAGGGCGATTTCAGCTTGTTTGCGATCGCTAATGTCGCGCCCGACTCCTTGATATTCGATCGAGCTGCCCGTACTGTCAAAAATCGCCCGATTCGTCCACTGCTGCCAGCGAGTTTCCCCTGTTTCGAGAACGACGCGGTGTTCGCAGGTAACGACAGGGTTTTCTTTACTTAAAGAACTGAAAGTGCGGCTGATAATTTCTCGGTCTTCTACCGGGATTAAGGGCATAAAAGTATGCCCCTCGAAATCCGATCGCAATTTATTGAAGTAGCGGCAGTAGGCATCGTTGACAAAAGTAATAATTCCGCTGGGCAAAAAGCGGCAAATCAGTTCGGTTTGGTCTTGAATAATTGCCCGATAGCGAGATTCGCTGGCTTGCACTGCTGCTTCTGCTAAGACGCGATCGCTAATGTCTGTACCGACGAACAGCAGCCCAATCGATCGTCCTTTGGCATCGAGCAAAGGTTTGTTTCTCCAGGCTATCCAGACTTTTTCCCCATTGCTGCGGATGTTTTCATTCTCGTGTTTGAAGTATTTCTCCGGCTGTGCCACACAGTCTCGAATCATTGTGGCTAAGTCATTTTCCGACAAATTGGCCGGATCTACAATTGTGCCGATCGCGCTTTTGCCAATTATTTCTGCTTGTGAATACCCGAAAAATTTTTCCGCAAACTCATTAAAAAAAGTAATCTTGCCTTGATTGTCTAACTGCACAATAATGCTGTTAGCATTCTCCACCAGTTGCCGATACTTAGCTTCGCTCGATCGCAACTTCGCACGGCCGTACACCCCGGTAAAAACCGCCACCCCGCTTACAACCGCCAGCAAGCCGCCTCCTGCGAGCAACCATCCCCGCAGCGGCGAATTATGGGGCCATCCTCCCGCCGGAATTGCTGCCAACTGCCAGGAACCGTTGGGCAATGTCACTTCCAGCACCACGGGATTGTTCTGAAAAATCGACTTGTCGCCGAAAAACACCTCGCCGATCGCTCCCTTGGCATCTTTGCCCCTGACAGCGTATTGCAGCTTGGCTGAGGAGTCGTTGAGTCCTGCTTCGTCAATGATGGTATTTTTGTCAAGAATCAGGCCGATCAACCCCCAATAAACTCCTGTTTCGGGCTCGGCGCCGGAGGGTGTGAGAAAAATGGGCGATCGACTGACAAAGGCCACGCCCCCCTCCAACAATTTTACGGGCCCTGCAACCAAGGTTTTTCTGGTATCGATCGCCTCTGCCACCATTTGCCACTGTTCCGGTATCGCCATCAAGTCAACCCCGATCGCCCTTTCATTTCCCTGTCGCGGATAAATGTAAGCGATCGTCGTGCCTTTAACTAAACTGATGTTACGAATGCCGGTTTGCTGTGCCACCAGAATTCTCGCCGTGGCTGCAAACTCGGCTTCGGTGATGTTTGGCTTGTGGGAAATGTCAGCCACCAAACCCCGCATCAAAAACAGCCGAGAATTTAAAGAGCTTTCGAGTTTAGAACGCACTGTGCTGAGCCGATCGAGCGTGCTAGCGCGGTTGTGCAGCAAAAATCGCTCTTGTTGCGATCGGTCTAAAATGCCAACTCCGACCAAAATTGCTATTAATGTCGAAATTGCGGCTAAATACGCTGAAATTTGGAATTTTTTAACCTGAAAGTATTCCATTGGTGGGTAGTTCAACTATATTTTTAAGTATTTAGATAGATTTAGTTTAATTCTATTTCTCTAGGCAGATGCAAGATTTCCGCTCTGCGGGGCTTTGCACAACTGGGCGGGAGTTTTTTGTGTTATGTGACACTCAGTACCGCAGCGGTGCGATCGGTAGGGTGCGCCCCCATCGCACCGCTGCGGCACGGGATCGCTCCCGAAACACGCGATTTGTTGGCTAAAATAAGGTTAGCAATAATTTTTTCAGCGCTGGCGCGAATCATTCATAGGGGCAATTTGATGCAAGAACAGTTGATGGAAGCGATCGCACCTTATCGCGATCGAGTAGATTATCTAGAAGTTCGCCTCGAACAAAGCGAATCAACAGCCATTAGTTTTCGTGGCCCTCAGTTAGATGCAGTCAATCGCAGTTTCAGTCTAGCCGGCGGCATCCGCGCCTGCCACAAAGGCGGCTGGAGTTTTGTAACATTTAATGGTTTAGCTGAGTTAAAAGCTCGGATTGAAGAAGCTGTCGTGCAGTCTCGCTTGGTAGGTAGCGAAAAAACTGTACTAGCAGATGTCACTCCGATTCAAGATTATGTAGCAGTGGAATTTGGTCGCGATCCGCGATCGATTACTCTAGCAGAAAAACGCAAGTTGCTCGAATCTTACAACCAATTGCTGTTAGATTCCGACCCGCGAATTCAGACGACAATGGCGGGCTACAGCGACAGATTTGGGATTACTTATTTTGTGAATTCTCAAGGCACTTGCATTGCTCAAGAGCGTTTGGATGTGACGGGGCGCTTCGGGGCGATCGCCCGCGGTGAAGGTGGTGTCGTCCGTCAAGGCTTTGAGTCGATTCATTCGCGATCGGATTACGATGTCTTGACAAATATTGAAGATCGTGTTAAGAGTGCGGCAGTTCGAGCTGTGGGCCAACTAGAAGCAAAATCGGTCAAAGGCGGCCAGTATCCGGTGATTTTAGACCCTTATTTGTCGGGGGTATTTATTCACGAAGCTTTCGGCCATTTGTCGGAAGCTGACGGCATTTACGAAAACCCGAAAATGCAGGAATTATTGACTTTGGGTAAGCCTGTGGCGATCGAACAATTGAACGTAATTGACGATGCAACATTGCCGGGATTGCCGGGAACCCTCAAATACGACGACGAAGGAGTGCCTGCTCAGTGCAAGCATTTAATTAAAAATGGAGTTTTAGCAGCTCGAATGCACAATCGCGAGACTGCGGGCAAAATGGGCGAAGCTCCGACGGGAAATGCCCGGGCTTTGAGCGCTACTTTTATGCCATTGGTGCGGATGACTAATACTGCGATCGAATCTGGCGCCCATTCTTTCGACGAAATGGTGGGCGACATTGAGGAAGGAGTCTATGCAGTGCGGATGCTGGGAGGACAAACCAACGGCGAAATGTTTACCTTTGCAGCGGCGGAAGGTTTCATGATTCGCGATGGCAAATTGGCTGAACCGGTGAGTGATGTCACTTTAAGTGGCAACGTATTTCAGACTTTAAAAGATATTGAGGCGATCGGCAACGACTCAGTTTATGCCTACGGCGGCTGTGGAAAAGGCGGCCAGGGCGGCTTGCCGGTAAGTGTCGGCGGCCCCCACTTGCGGATTAAAAATGTCGTCGTCGGAGGACGGTGAAAAAGCTTTTCTGGGCGGGCTCGCGTGCCCACCCCACAAGAACATTTAACTAAGAGTGGAACAGGCATCTTGCCTGTTGTTGAGAGTGGAACAGGCAAGATGCCTGTTGTTGAGAGTGGAACAGGCATCTTGCCTGTTGTTGAGAATGCTGCTCTTCGGTGAATTCTTCCTTCTCAATAAAAAACCCCGATTTCTTCCAGAAACCGGGGTTTTTTCTACCGACTAAGAGAGGAGTGAAAATTTAACAGGTAATGATTGCGGGAATTCTGCATTTCTCACACAACCATCTCGACTTTACAGACAAATTTCTGCGACGGCTTGCTTACAACTGTTTCATTTCCTCTTCCAGCACCCGAACCAAATCTTGATTGCCGCTGGCTCTAGCTACTTCGATGCGGTGTGTCAGTTGCTTCTGAATATTAGCCCGGTGGGTTTCAGCTATTTTTCTGACGTTTTGACGATTTGTGTTCATGGTGGACGTTCCTTATATTAAATTTGGTGTAAACCGCTACTTTTTTAATATAGCGCAAAATTTCAAAAAGTATCTAAATTTACAAAAAGTTTACAGTTATTGACCGATCGACCAGAATAGTGTATAATATGCCGCATATGTCAATAGCTAAATCTTGATTGAAGTTTAGACTAAGCACAAAAAGTTTGGCACTCGCGATACCAATGCTCGATCGTAAAACGACGCAGATCTAGTTCAAAGGTGGCATATGCAGGCATTGCCGAGACATCGATCGGCAAGTTGACGAAATTCGTATAATTGTTCAAAGAGAGATTGCAGGTAGATTTGAGATTTTTTGCGCTCATTCTCAATTTTCTACCCTTACGCTGTCTGTTAAAACTATCGCAGACAGTTTTTTTTCTTGTTGCAAGTCTCCGAGAACGTCAACGGTCGCTGGTATTTATCTTATGGTTGAACCTGATAGCTTGTCGCCAGCGACCATTCACTATTTTCCTTCCCAAATCAAATCTAAACGATCTTGAGCTTCTTGTAAGGCTTTTTCTACAGGTTGTCCTAGCATAGAAGCTTCGATGGCGCGACCTAAATTTTGTGAAATGCGACTATATCCCGCGATAATAGGACGCGATCCGGCAACGGACATTTGATCTACAAAAACTTTAATCACAGGTTTTCGTTTGATAAATTCTTGATAAGCTTGACTCTGCGCGGATTTCATATTAGCGGGTAAAAATCCCGTGCCAATACTCCATTCTGTTTGAAATTGTTCACTCAAAGCATACTCCAAAAACCTTAGGGCAGCCTTCTGTCTTTCGGGAGTAGTTTTCATCACAAATAATGTCCCAGTTCCGGTGACTGTGGCTGGCCGAATATTGCTGGGTACTGGAAAAACTCCATAATCGACATTACTTTTCATAATGTATGTCCAAGGGCCAGTAATTTGCATCGCGACACGGCCGGAAATAAAATCCCCTTCTTCATAACCTCTTTCTGGCATTGATAAAGTCGCGGAACCGTCTTTTAATAAATCTTGCCAAAATTGTATAGCCTTTATCGCACCCGGATTCATTAAATTAGGGCGATTATTTTGGATTATTTCACCATTCGCACTTAGTAAAAAGGGAAACCAACTGAAAGTAGTCCATTCTCCTTTACCAAAAGGAATTAACATTCCATACTGTTCTGGTTTCCCATCTGAGTTGCGATCTATAGTGAGTTTTTTCGAGACTTCTCTTAATTCTTCCCAAGTTTTAGGTAATTCGGTAATTCCCGCTTGTTTAAATAATTTGGGACGGTAAAAAATCCCTATAGAACTGGTAGAGATAGGCACTGACCATGTATGACCATTTAATTGAATTTCCTCTAGAACACGGGGATATAATTCTGACTTCACTGGCAATTTGTCTAACCAATCTTCTAGTGGAACAATGGCATCTAAATTAACAAATTGACCTGTCATTTGGGGGTAAAAAGAAAGGATATCTGGTGGGGAATTACCCACAACAGATGTCAGGATCTTTGGTAATTGTTGGTCTAGTTCACCCGCGAAAATAGATTCTACCTGAATGTCATGATTTTTCTGATTAAATTTTGCAACTAATTTTTGGAATACATCTCGGTTGACAGGAGGGTTAATTCCTTGCCATAGGGTTAAGTGAATGACTCCATCATTTTTGTTGGTGACGCTTTGGCATCCTGTGAAAATAAACAAACATACAGTGAGGATAATCGCGATTAACCAACTTTTTTTTGGTGAAGCGATCGGCTTTATTTTGCTAATCATTATTTAAATCAATATTTGCTGTAAAACTCTTACTCACACTGTCTTCAGCTCTGGTGTAAATGTAAGTACGAGGCTGAGTAATTTTTACCGTTTTGAATTTTTTTTGTGCTCTTTCCCATAAATCGGTATCTTCTCCATAGGAAATATTTTGAAACCCTTTTAATTCAAATAAAACATGGCGTTTGAGAAAAAAACTAGCACCCATAACACACTCTTCAACATTAATTAGTTTTCCAGGTTGATAATAATCAGCTACAAAAATATCTCCATCCGTCTCAAAGCCTCCCGCAATACAATCCACTTCAGGATTAGTTTTCATATACTCCAAACGGGATTCTAAGTGATTTGGTTTATATTGATCGTCGCTATCAAGAAAAGTAATGTATTTACCGAAAGATGCTTGAATACCCGCATTTCTGGATAAGCCCATTTTCCGGTTTTTATGCTTGAAATAGCGGATATTTTCATGTTTTTCTAGAAAGGGGCTAATTATTTCAAATGTAGCATCTTGACTGCCATCATCTATAATAAGCAACTCCCAATCTTTAAAGGTTTGATTGAGTACACTATTAATGCAATCGCTCAAATATTTAGCTCGATTGTAAGTAGGTACAATAATTGATATTTCTGGGATATAAGAAAAATTCAGAGGACTCATAGGTGTAAAAAACTGATAACTTGTATATTTTTGCAAGATGTTTGCAAATTTAAAATTGAAAAATTTACATTCATCCTAAGCTGTCGCACATTTAAATTGTATATTGAGGGCGGGCGGGACACCCCACAAGAGTTTTATTTTTTTTGACATACAATTTAACTGCATAACAGCTTATCATATTTTAATCAAAATATCAAGCAATTATATCAGCAATGTAGCTATTAATATACATCCTAGCTACTTTTGCTAATTTAATTGTACATGATTTGATTAAGATCCGGGTCGTAATCAGGCTCTTCCACCGTGGGATGATTTATGGCAATTTTCCTGCTATAGCAATCCGTTCATCAGTTGTGTAATTGTTGTAGGGGATCTTAAAGAGCCCGGTTGCCCGAAGAATGCTGGGGTAGGCAAAGAAAGGCACTACCCCTACAAATCCTCATGAATGATTTAGGATTGCTATATGCTGTCTGGATTGTTATTTAACAATGCAATCCTTTAATTTCGATGAGTAATAATTCGTTGCCATCAATCCAACGAAATACCTCCTGTGAAACTACATCATAAGCTTCAAAGTCTTCGATACACCATGAACTTATGTGCTCTTCGTGTGGGTTGTTGAATACTTCTTCTTGTGGCCACAATCCCAAGGGAATATTAATGATTATTTTTTTCCCTTTTTTGATGATTTTTTCAATTAAAATGACGGCTTCATCTTTATGTAGATGTTCAAGAATATCACCAACAATGATTAAATCATAGTTGGTCACGTCATCAATAACTTCTTGTGCGTCTCCTATAAAAATCTGGTCATACAAAAACCGATGGGTATCAAGAATATAAGGCTCAAAAATTTCAATGCCATCTATCTTAATACACCATTCTGATTTGTTGTATCTTCCTTGCCCAATTTCCAGATATTCTCGTAACAGAAATCCCCATTTGCCAAAACCAATACCAATATCTAGTATTGATTTAGGAGAAATGTCCCATATTTTCTCAATTGTTGGAGAAATATGTTTCCAACTCGATGACGGCATATAATTAGCTCCTATTGATTATGTTATCTTAAACCATTTATAGGTAAAAATACAATACCCCCTCTCGACTTAAATTTCCACTGCTTAAATGCAGAACAGCTTATTTATATTATGGTTGAACCTGATAGCTGATCGCCAACGACCGTTGCCGTTCTTGATAAAGGTTCGCCAGTCTCTGGGCGATTCACGAAGAGGGATAGCTTCGCACGCGCCCACTTTTTGACCTGCTTAGTCTAAACTCCAAATCTTGACAATAATACGCAAAGTCCGAAGCCAAGAGATCCATTGCCGTAGAGCGAAATTAACCGATCGCAGACCTCAAAGCCGTGACAATACGGACTGTGCAACGCGCTGACACCAGTGTCGATCGACTAAAAAGAGCGGGATGGCGCCAGCGAACGTGTCTGGTTGACCTGAATTGTTTAACGCAACAGAGGATCTGCTAATTCATCCATCTTTTTAGCAAGTTCAACGTCCAAGTTACTGATTGCATCACCTAAATCGTAAGTAAGCAGATTTACTTCAACTGAATTATAAATATTCAGCCATATAGGGTGATGTTTAATCACCTCTGTGTGGATCGCGACGCTTACCATCCAACCCATTGCCTCATTAAAAGAATGAAACTCAAATTTTTTGTACAACTTGCCTTCTTTGACTACCCAACCCGGTAGGCTGCTTAGGGCTTCATGTATTTCTGTTTCGGTGAGTTTATAGCCTGTCATTAGTTACTATGCTCCTGATATTCAACGATCTGGAAAGTTTGTGTACACTATACTCAATTGATGGTTAAGCGAAAAAGATAGTTTTCATTTTTGCTTGCTTCTTGCCTTTCTTTGGCAATTTCTTCCACAGTAAAGCTGGGCGGAATTTTTTTTATTAGCGCTAAATCTCCCAGACTGGAATAAGTTAAAAATATCTCTCCTTGAGGTGAAAGATATTGGGGAACCTGTTCGATAAAATTGATGAAAATTTTACCACTGGGATCGTTGGTTGACACTTCTGCAATACTTTCAATTGGTTTATCCAACAAAGGGGTGTTAAAAAGAATGACATCAAATAAAATGTCAGGCAAAGATTTGAACAAATCCGAATGGTAAATTTTAGCTTTGCGGAAATTTATCAACGTATTTATTCTGGCACATAGTACAGCATAGTCAGCGATATCAGAAAGGTACAGTTCCTCTACATATTCACCTAAACTCAGTCCCACCACTCCGGTACCACAACCTAACTCTAAAAGCCGTTTTTTCTTAGTCTTGAGATGTTGATATCTTTCCAGAATAGGATTTAAGAGCAAGAAAGAGCTACAACCCGGGGCTGGATGATAGACATTAGGTAGAGCAATAATATTCATATTATTAATTCTATAAGTCGCAAATTTAGCCTGTTTATCGATAAACGCCTGATGCAGTTCTAGGAAGGCTTGTGTTTGTTGCATTTTTCTGGAAGTTAAAGTGAAACTTCAGTAATTGTACACTCACATTATGCCGATCGTAAAGTAGGGTGCGTCGCTACGAACAGTTCTCGCGAATTACAAAGATTCTTGAGCGACGCACTTTTGCGACATTATAAAGGGGGTGCGTAACCCGGATTTGGTATAAATAGACATCTCCCATAATTCTTGTGGAACAGGCCCGAAAGCCTGTTCAAGATTGGCAATTCTTGCGATGTCTAATTTACAATTGGGCGATCGTCCGCAAAGCCGAAACCAACTGCTGAAGGTGTGCCACGTCGTGAGTTGCCATCAGCGAAATCCGAATTCGACTCACGCTGACAGTAGGAGGCCGAATCGCCGGAGCAAAAATACCCATCTCCTTGAGCTTGCTGCTAGCAGCTAAAGCTGTCGCTGCATCTTTTAACGGAAAACTAAAAATTGGGGAGAGTGAATTGGTAATTGGTAACTGGTAATTGCTAATAGCTTCATATTTGAAATTTTTGATGTTTTGCTGTAGCCGTGAGCGCCTTTCGGGTTCTTGCTGTACAATTTTCACAGCTTCCAAAGCAGCCGCCGTATCAGCCGGTGTCAATGCCGTAGTATAAATCCAAGTCGGAGCTCGATTGCGGAGAAAATCAATCAAAACAGAAGAGCCTGCAACATAGCCGCCCAAACTTCCCAAAGCCTTGCTGAGTGTGCCAACTTGAATCAAAGGTTGTCCGCTACACCCGAAATGTTCTACGCAGCCAGCACCGAAGGCACCGAAAACGCCTGTAGCGTGAGCTTCATCTACTAACACCATACAGTTAAATTGTCCGGCCAAATCTAGCAACTGCGGTAACGGGCACAAATCCCCATCCATGCTGAAAACGCTATCAGTAACAATCAAACACTTGCGATAGCTGCTGGCGCGATTTTCATCGAGCAAAGCCCCCAAATCCTCAACATTGCAGTGAGTGTACTCCAGCACAGTTGCACCGCTGAGCATCGCTCCGTTTTTTAGGCTCGAATGGTTGTGCTTGTCAGATAATATCAAATCGCGCTTGCCGACGATCGATGCGATCGCCCCTAAATTCGCTAAATATCCAGAACTGAATACTAAAGCGTCTTCGGTTTGTTTTAAATTAGCAATAGCCAGTTCTAGCTGTCGGTGCAAATCGCGGTGTCCGCTTACCAACCTCGAACCCGTCGTACCCGTACCAAATTCCTTAGTTGCAGCAACAGCCGCTTGCATCAACCTGTCATCGCCGGCAAGTCCCAGATAATCGTTGCTGGCAAAGTTAATCAGCCGCCGCCCTGCTAATTTTACCACAGATCCGGGGCAGCTTTCGATCGATTGTGGCGATCGATACCAATCGGCCCGGCGCACAGTGTCCATGGACTTCTCTAGCCAAGCATAAGGGTCTGCATTCATATTGTTCAGCGATCGAGTAATAAGTTATATTGTCTTATAATCAGTTCCTGCCTACCACACAAGCATATGCCACTCACTAAAAAATACAGATTAGTCACCCGCAGCGATTTTGATGGTCTTGTCTGTGCCGTTTTGCTCAAAGAACTCGATCTGATTGACGAGATTAAATTCGTGCATCCTAAAGATATGCAGGATGGAAAAATCGAAATAACAAATAACGATATTAGCACAAATTTACCCTATGTCGAAGGAGTTCATCTAGCTTTCGACCACCATTTCAGCGAAACCCTCAGACACGAAAAAATCAAAATCAACCACATCATCGACCCCTATGCAGCTTCCGCAGCTAGGGTGCTGTACAAATATTATGGAGGCAAAGCAAAGTTTCCTGAAATTTCCGAAGCGATGATGGCGGCAGTTGACAAATCCGATTCCGCTAAATTTGCTAAAGAAGAGATTTTAGATCCGGAAGAATGGGTGCTGTTAAACTTTTTAATGGACGCCAGAACTGGGTTGGGCAGATTTAAAGAATTTACGGTTTCAAACTATCAGTTAATGATGCAGTTGATCGATTACTGCAAAAATCATACTATCGATCAAATCTTGGAGCTTCCAGATGTCAAAGAAAGAGTAGACCTCTACTTCGATCAAGAAGAAAAATTCAAAGATCAAATACAGCGTTGCGCCAAAGTTTATGATAAGTTAGTAGTCTTGGATTTACGCAACGAAGATGTGATTTTTGCGGGAAATCGTTTTGTAATTTACGCTTTGTTCCCCGAGTGCAATATATCCATTCACGCACTGTGGGGACTCAAACAACAAAATACTGTTTTCGCAGTTGGTAAATCTATCTTTAACAAAACTTCTAAAACTAATATAGGGGAGTTAATGTTAAGGTATGGCGGCGGCGGACACCAGAATGCCGGAACTTGTCAGATTGAGAATGACAAAGCTAGTAAAGTTTTGAAAGAGTTAATTGCCCAGATTGAACACAATGGTTAAATTGGATTTATCTTTTTTGCAGTCAGGACTTTAGTCTTTGATTCTGAGAATTTTCAGGACTGAAGTCCTTACTAAAAACGGGGCTTTCAGGGTTTAATTCCTGGTGGCAAACCTGGTTTTTAGGACTTTAGTCCTTACGGCAAACCCGGGTTTATTCTTCCAGGTTTTGAGGTTGTGGGTTCTGGGGGTTGAGATTTTCCCCACTTTGACCTTTGACTGGGGGCAAATGGTCTACTAAACCCATATCAAAAGCGACATCCGGCAAATCAGCAGCGTTATATTTTCCGGGCTCGAACAATCGCCCGGGAGTAAAACAAGGCTGTTTCAACTGTACCACTTCGCTAGGTAAAAACATTCCCCTAAACATTTTGCGTTCGAGTCCCATATTTCCGCTCCTAAAACAACTCTCGCATTAATTTTAGCAATTTTTTGCCCGCAGCTTCCCAATTAAATAAATCCGCCGTCTCTCTAGCTTTTTGAGCTACCTGAAAACGCATCGGGTCTTCAACAATGTTGCGTAACTGCTGGCGAACAGACTGAAGGTTTGGTTCTGCCCAATGAGGAGAATTTCTAATTTTCAGATACTGAGTATCGTAACACTCTCCGACGGGAATTAGATCGCAAGCAATCGGATAGCAGTTAGCGCTATTGGCGTAGTCAGTCGGGCCGCCGTACATAGTCATAGCGACGGGTAAACCCGCAGCAAAGGCATCCAAAATTTTAATTGCAAAACCTTCGCCGCGAAACGGAGCTAAAAAGGCATCTGCTGATAAGTATAAATCAGCTAGTTCTGCTTTAGTGCAAAATTTAGGCCTTACCTGAATTTTTGACTTGAGCTTGCCGAATTGCTTTTCGATATTTATGAGATGTTCTACTATGACATCAGGATTTTTACCGCCATCTTTGATGATTAACTCTACGTTGGTATCATCTTTAAATTCTTGATAAAATGCTTGAATGGCGAGATCCGTTCCAAATCTATACAAATCAAAAGAATTAGTCATGTGCAGAATATATTTTTTATCTTTTGGCGTTTTTTGCGGTTTGGGAGCATAGAGTTGCGAGATTAAAGGATTGAAACCTAAAGGTATGACTGAGACTTTTTGTGCGGGACAGCCAGCTTTGATTAAAACGTTTTTAGAATATGCGCTTACGGCTAGGATGTGAGATGAATTGTTGACAGCATCGTAAATCCAGTAATCATAATCCTCATCGTTTTTGGCGAATTCATAGTTGATGGCAAAAAATTCTAAGTTGAGGTGGCCTTTGAGTTCTTTGAGAAAATAAGGTTTCCAGTAATGAGACCATTTAATTTGAAATAAATCTGATGGTGGAGTGTTCATCCACTTCGCTAACAGGTGGTTTTCCTCGTCTGTGGAATTGCGGGTGACGTGAGAGGCGATTGTCGATGGTTCCACAGAAATAGGAATCCCCATTTTGTCTAATGTTGTCGCCAGGGATAGGGTGATGTCGGCGAAGGAGTTAAAGTGTTGAAAGCCGACGTTAAAGTGAACCATAGTCAGTTGTCATTTGTCATTAGTCAGTTGTCAGTTGTCAGTTGTCAGTTGTCATTAAAATTGTAGGGTGCGTCAGGTGAGAAGGTTTTAAATATAAACTCAGGATTTTTGTCCTGACGCACCATCGGGTTTGTGAGGGTTTATTAATTAAACCATTTCTAAAAAAATATTTGCACCGGCCCCACGTGTAAGGTGCGTCGCCGTGAGATTGTTGATATGATTTAGGGATTTTTTATGGCGACGCACCCTACGACTTAGAAATAACATATCAAATCGCCGATTTATGATTTTGCTAACAGGCCGATCGCACTAATATGACTGTACAGTCGCACCCGCGCGCCACAGCTTCCGGGATGTTCCCCTGAATCACCTGTTTCAGCAGTCCTTCGCGACTGGCTCCCAGGACGATCGCATCGCACTGATCGTTTTGAGCCAAATCTATTAAAGCATCTGAAACCGACTTAGCGCAAACCGCCGTCGCTACTACCTCACAACCAACCCGTCGCTTGATAAAATCCGCAGCTTGTTTTAATTCTAGGCGATCGGGTTCTGCAACGGAAGGCTGATGAACTTGACACAATTTAATCTCTGGTACAGCACTCGCAGCCACGAAAGCAGGTAGCAACCGCAAAGCCGCAGCTTGCTTGTAACTGCCGCGAATTGGCACTAACCAGCGCTGCAAACCCATCAGCGTGTGCAATCCCAATTCGGGTGCTGGAATCTCCGAATTCGGCGAGGCAAATTCAGTCTCTGGAGTCTCTGGTGAACTCGATCCGACAAATTTAGAATTTTCTGTGTCATCAACTCCTGCGGCATTTAACTGCCATTCTGTAGGCGCATATTCCCGGGCACTGCTAGCTGATAAAAACTCATTTTTCTGGCGCGTTACTAATAGTTTTTCGCTCCACTTCACTAAAACTACCTCGCAGCCTGCTTGCCGAATTACGGTATCAACAACATCGCCAAAAATGCGCCCTGTTGTGGATCTTTCGCCTTCCCAGCCCATCAAAATTAAGTCAATGTGTCGCTCCCTAATTGTCTCCAAAATTGCGTTGGGCACGTTGTGAGCTACCCGGATTTGAGTGTGTACTGGCAAGTTCCAATTGCGGATAATGCGCTCGGCTTGTTGCAGCAGGCGGCGGCTTTTGGTGGTTCGCACTGTACTTTCTGAGGGGGAACTGTTGCGCGGTACAATGATGATTTGCAGGCATTCTAATTCGTAATTGCGATCGCGCGCAATGGCGGCCGCCAGTCGCAGCAAGGCGGGTGCTGTTTGCGGGTTGGAAAGCGGCACTAATAACCTGCCGTTTCCGACTTGCGGGGCTCTGGTTTGATAGACTACATAGGATGGTTCTGGATGCGGGCCTTGGGTTGTTTCTCCGCTGAGGCGATCGGATTCTACTCGGATTATGTCGCTGCGGGTAATAATTCCCACCAAACGGCGGCCTTCTACCACCGGCAAGCGGCTGAGATGGTAGCGGTTGAGCCTGTACAAAACCTCGCTTAAAGTATCGGTTGTTTTTACCGTGATTGGCTGTGCAGTCATAAATTCTTTCAGCAGCGAGTTGCCGGAAAAATTGCGCCCGGTGGCATTTGCCAAATCGGTTTGACTGACTATTCCGACTAATTGGCCGGCCTCTACTACTGGAAATCCTCGGTGGTGCGATCGCGAAAAAGCCTGCATCACTTCATCGAAAGTCAGCAAACTCGACAGAGTTTCAACTCGGCGCTGCATGACGTTAGCTGCGATTAAGTCGCTGAGAGTATCGGTGGCAGGTTTTGCCGGGGTTAGCTGAATGCCGTTAAACTCCAACAGGCGATCGTACAAAGAACCACTATCTACCTTTTCTGCAACTAAATAAGCCACAACAGAACAGATCATCAATGGTAGCACTAATTTGAAATCAGCCGTAATTTCAAACACAATCACTACCGCCGTAATTGGCGCCCTAGAAACCGCGCAAAAAAACGCTCCCATTCCCGCCAAAGCATAACTTGCTGGCAAACCGACACCCAGGAAATGTACTTGCACAATTCCCACCATATGACCTAGTGCAGAACCTATAACTAGAGAAGGAGCAAACAATCCTCCCGGAGCTCCAGAAGCAGCGGAAATAATTGTTAGAAAAAAGTGAGCGATAAAAGCAATTAAACTCGTTGTACCGTTAGCTTCCCCAGTCAGCAGAAACTCCCGCAATCCCGTATTGTTGCGGAAACTTTCTGGCAGTAAACCTATTACTAAGCCGCAGATAACACCTGCTAGAGCAATTCTTGCAGGCAAGGCTAATTTAAGCGTCCGCTTGTTAAATTGCAAGCTAGCAATAATCCCTTTGCTAAACAAAGCTCCGAAGAATCCCGCTAAAACTCCTAACAGTACGTAGAAGGGGATTTCCTGAGCTGCAAAACTGGTTTGGTACTCCCGCAGGTTGACATTTAAACTATCGCCACCCAAAAGTTGCGACACAACTGCACCGATGAATGAAGCGATAATTGCAGTCCCTAAAGTCAATCCCGAAACGTCGTGCAAAAGTTCTTCAACGACAAACAAAACTCCCGCAATGGGAGCGTTGAAACCAGCAGCCAATCCCGCCGCCGCACCGCAAGCAATCAATTGCCGCCGGTAGTCTGGGGAAGTCGGCATCAAGTGACCGATCCAGCCTGCCAAAGATGCTCCTATTTGGACAGTTGGGCCTTGTCTTCCGAGAGTTAAACCGGAACCAACTGCTAAAATAGTGGTGACAAGTTTGGCGAGGGCTACTCGCAAATCTAAGGAAAGATTGACGCCACCGAGAGCAGCTTTGACGTGAGGAATGCCGCTACCAGCAGTTTCGGGAGCCCAACGTTCTACCAAGAAACCTGTTAGCAATCCGCCGCACAAACCGACGCTGGGGAGCAATATCCAAGGTGGAATTGCTGCGGAGGTTGCAACTCGCCAACTACCGAGCCACCCGACTCCGATTTTTAGCAAAACACCTGCCAGTCCGGCAACCAAACCAATCAGGCAAGCTTCAAAAAGGGCTAGCCGTTTCGGTCGTAAAAACAGTTGAGATTCGATGACCCTGGAAGGTTCCCTAAATTGTTTAGGGATAGTAATGTACGGCATAAATATGGTTTATTGCCTGCAAATTGTCGGCTCGGCTCGACTCTAGCAAAAAAATTGCTTGGTTTGGGAAAATGCCACGAATTTAATCGCTAATTTACTATTTTTGCGATCGCTCTAATTTTGATTCCCTTTGGTTCGCTCTTCTCAAACAACTTAGATTGATTTAACTTTTACAGCAATCGCCACAGCGGTGAGGACATAAATAACCTCATGAATAGAGCCTATAGCCCATAGCAGAAACCGTTTGATTTCCTTGACGAAGCAACTGTCCCAGGTCAACTGTCCACTGTCCACTGCTATACCTCTGGCGATCGCCCAAAATCTATTTTTTTGCTCCTTGACAATTTTAGCGAAATATGGACAGCCCTCGCGTTCCCTCGGATAATTTTATGGGGGCAAGGAAGTGAGGTAGCCACTCTCAGCTATGATTTCGCTCGTGTGTCGTGTGGGGGATGCTTTCCCTCGCCCTCGTAAGTATGTCGAGATGGGCGATCGACATTCTTTCGGTACGAGATCCCTGTCAAGACTCGCATCAGAGGGGAAGTACAGAGGATGGGCCGTGTTGTGGTTGGCCAGAGAGCGGTGAGTAAGCTGGTAGATTGTTAAGGAGTTGATGTCGTGTCTTGAAGTTCCCTAATTCTATTTAAAGCATTTTGGTAAAGCTCTGTGTTTCCTTGTTTCTGAAATAAGTCTGCGGCTTTCTGAAAATCTTGCATCGCACCCTGCTTGTCTTTTAATGTTGAGCGGGTAGTACCTCGGTTGTAGTAGGCTGACGCATTGTTGGGGTCAATTTTCAGGGCTCGATCAAAATCGGCGAGTGCACCCTGCTTGTCTCCTAATTGATACCGAATACTACCTCCATTGCTGTAGGCAATAGTATAATTAGGATTAAGCTCGATCGCTCGATCGTAAGCCTCTACAGCACCTTTAAAA
Organism: Microcoleus sp. bin38.metabat.b11b12b14.051; assembly: GCF_013299165.1. Taxonomy (NCBI): domain Bacteria; kingdom Bacillati; phylum Cyanobacteriota; class Cyanophyceae; order Oscillatoriales; family Microcoleaceae; genus Microcoleus; species Microcoleus sp. bin38.metabat.b11b12b14.051. The sequence goes on along the minus strand of NZ_JAAFKD010000031.1, from coordinate 15,297 downwards.
TCTCCTTTATTGTACTTATCTACGCCCTGGTTATAAAAATCCTCTGCTTTCGGATCGATCGCCACCAGCTCGCCCACCACCTGCACGGACAAATCCACCCGATAGTTACTTTCAAGCTGTACTGCGATCGGTTCAGCGGATTTGGCATATGCTACCTGGGGTTGGGGAATCAAAATAATTGCAGTTACACTGATCGATGCTGCTGCTAGTCGGCGATCGAAGTTCATAATTTTAAGTAAAAATCGAGTGTTTTACCGCAGCTTCATTCAGTTGACTAGGGACAATTGAGCGCGCTCTCTACCTGGAAGCAAAAGAATTAGAGCAATCAATAGTCTGATTTTAATTTTTCAAGACAAGGGAGAGAGTTTTAACCAATTCTTGCTGGTAAAAACTCATAAATCCTGTCGTAGCAGCGATTTGGTAGCGAAATTATTGAGGAATTGATGGTGTTTCTTGAAGTTCTTTAACTTTCATTCGTGCCTTGACAGAATTATATTTGTCTCCTTGTTGCAAAAATAACTCTGCGGCTTTTTGAATGTCTGCGATCGCACCTTGCTTGTCTCCTAACCTTTCGCGGGCATTACCCCGGTTGCCGTAGGCTTGTGGTAAATTGGGGTTAAATTTTATGGCTTGCTCGAAATCGGCTAGCGCACCCTCGCTGTCTCCTAAAGTTTGGCGCGCAATACCGCGATTGTTGTAGGCTGAGGCATAGTTGGGATTAATTTTCAGAGCTTCAGTGAAATCCGAGAGCGCAGCCTGAGTGTCTCCTAACCTCGATCGGGTAACACCGCGGTTGTAGTAGGCTGACGCATTGTTGGGAGAAATTTTCAAAGCTCGATCGTAATCGGCGATCGCACCCCGGCTGTCTCCTGAGTCATCGCGGGCATTACCGCGGCCGATATAAGCATTAAAATAATTAGGATTTAGCTCGATCGCTCGATCGAAATCAGCGATCGCACCCTGATAATCTCGTTTTGCGTACTTCTCCTCGCCCTGATTATAAAAATCCTCAGCTTTCGGATCGATCGCCCCTGACTCACTCGCCACCAGCACCGACAAATCTACCCGAGTTGAAGCCAACCCTCTCAAACTCGCAGCAATCGGAATTTTCGACACCAAGCTATTGTTTCGCGCGTAGCCCGGTTGACAGCTCGTCGCAGTTGTGAAACAGGAAACAACTAACCCTGTCAGCAGCCCAGTCAAAATTGTGGACTTCATAGTAATGCCCGATTTCCTACACTTTCCAACCTAGGTTAGCTTTTAATTTATGAAGGTTCGAGAATTGTAATAAATTGTCTCAACCTGCGATCGGTTCGTAGTGCGGACTTCATTCCGCAGCCCCAGACAGGACTTTCACACGCCAGATCCTTAATTTTGCGATCGCCATCAACCCGACACGATCTTAAATATGCACCATGAGTCCTTGACCCAAAACAACCTGTTTTTTACCACCAATACGTAAGTTTTATTCCTGCTTTTTTACGGTTGATATTCCGCAAAGATTTCAATCTTTCCGACAATATTTCGATTAAAATATGCCAACTCTTCTGCAGGAATCCAATACTCTTGGTGAATCGAACTGCCCACAGTTTGGACGGTATATTTTTTTAAGAATTCAGCCAAAACTCGAAACCTGGTTACATAGCCAAAATATCCCGATGCCGCATCTTTTGTATTCCAATCTCGCGCAATTTGTATGGCATACGCTTTATGAAGTACCGGATAAAAAATAGGCTGAAAAGACAGTCGCGGTGGAAATGCCAAAAAATCGCTTTCTTTAATTAATTCCATTTCTTTTTTGCCGACTGCTCTAAACAGCGTTACTGTCTCCATATCTGACATATTTATATTTTTGAACCAAGCTTTCCAACCATCCCAATTGTGAACTATTTTAGCCAATTCAGTATAACCAGCAGCGCGGGGATGGGAACCGTCATTTTCGGTAAGTTCTTTGAGCCAAATTTCTGATTTCTCCAGCGGGGTACAAATATCTAAATAAGGTACGTTTAACTCGCTGCAAACTTCAGAAAATTGTTGCGACAAATTAGCTATTCTAATGGTTCGCTCCACATCAATAACTGGCGGCGGGCCTATCATTAAAATTGGTACTTTTTGTTGGGCTGCACTCAGAATATAGCGGAGGTTTTCCAGGGATTTTTCGATGGCGACGCGAGTTTTTCCGTTTTCAAAGTAAGTATCGTTGACGCCAAAGGAAAATACTATTCTGCCGTCGCAGTAGTGAGGCAATCGGCAAGAAATTTCGTTGAACCACCGATTTTCTATATCGGCGCTTGTTTCTCCCCGCACTCCTAAATTATAGTAAGTAATCTCCTGGTTTTGCCCGCTGGCGGCAGCGCAAATTCTTCCTGTCCAACCAAGATATTTGGGATCGCCCGTACCATTGACAAAAGAGTCACCGATAAAACAAATACGCATAACAATTTTTGATTTTTGATTATAGTGAGCTTGTCTGGTGTCTCAGAGCATAACGATTTTTATTGTTTATTTTTTGAGTGTAGCACCATAATTGAGCTGGTAAATAGGTCATTGGGAATATAGAAATCAACATTTATATTGTTAATAGTGCATCGATATTACGTCATGATTGGGGCGTGCGTGAGAGTAAGTGGTCTCATAGTTTGGATGTGAATATTTATCTATCTCACGCACCCGGAGAGAGCTTTATGACAGTTGACAGTTGACAGAAGAGCCCGCCCGCGGAGTCGAGGGGTTGACAGCTTGCGCTGAGCGACTTGCCCCGAGCGAAGTCGAGGGGAGTCGAAGAGTTGACAGAAGAGCCCGCCCGCGGAGTCGAGGGGTTGACAGCTTGCGCTGAGCGACTTGCCCCGAGCGAAGTCGAGGGGAGTCGAAGAGTTGACAGTTGACAGTTGATTAATGATTAATGATTAATGACTAATGACTAATGACTAATGACCAATGACTAATGACCAATGACTAATGACTAATTAGTTTTTGGCGGTGACGGACAATCCCTCTACAATTACAGATGGTGTGTGGCAAGAACCGTTCCACTCGGAGTCTCCTCCTAATTCTACCAATTGTTTGAGGACGCTGTAGACGTTGCCGGCTACCATGGTGTCTTTGATTCTGCCGACGATTTGACCTTTTTTGACTCGATAACCGAGATCGACGTTAATCGAAAAATCGCCGGAAATTCCGGCACTGCCGCCCAGCATTTGATCGATGACAATTCCCTCGTCTAATTGAGCGATTAAATCGATTAGCGATCGCGAGCCTGGTTTAATCAAAACATTAAACAAACTCGGCGTGGGATAGCTGCCCAAACCCGGGCGAAATCCGTTGCCGGTGGTGCCACTTCCCAAGGCTCTACCAGTCGTGCGATCGGTATAAAATAGCTGCAACACTCCACTCTTGATAAAGACGATCGCCCGAGTGGGAGTACCTTCGTCATCAAAAGGACAGCTATAGGGCCCGATATCCGGCTGCTGCGAGAGAGTGACAAGCGGCGATGTCACTTGTTGGCCCAATCGATCGCTCCAAGGTGAAGCGCCTTCGAGTACCTGTTTGCCGTTTAATGCCGCACAGACAGTCCCCCACAGCAAATCGGCTGCTTTGGCTGTAAACAGTACCGGCACGCGCCCGGTGGCCGTGGCTACATTATCTTTCGCCCATTCCAAACGCTGCAAAACCCGCTTGGCGCTGGTGTTTAAGTCGAGAGTGCCGCGTTCGGTTTCGCCATCCCAAATATTCAGAAAATCTTCACCCCGCACTAATTCTGCTGACAAGTAACCGCTGAGGGTGGTGTCGGTGTGACTGGAATCCAAGCCTAGTGTGTTGAGCAAGCGGGTGCTTTCGATTTCGCAGTCGAGTTCGGCGGTGCAGAGGCTTTCGGGATAGGCTTCGCGGACGATCGCGATCGCCTCTTTTCCCCAGTTTACTAGCTGTTCGGCCGGGACTGACACTCCGCCATCCGGATAAACAACTTTCTCACCGGTACCGAGTTCGATCGTTTCCGGTTCGTTGAGTTGCGAAAGCGCGATCGCGCGATCGACCAAAATTTGCGGTTCCACAGGCCCGTAAGCCACCGCCAAACCAGGCCGCCCGTCCCGCCACAGCCGCAGGGCAATGCCTTCTGCTTGGGCAGTTTCTAGCTGTTTGAGGCGGTTTGCTTCAAAAAAGACCGGCCGCGAGAGCGATTGCGATTCCAATACCTCAGCAGCTTCGGCACCTGCTTTGGTGGCTAATTCTAGCAGTTGTTCTGCTGATTGGTGATTGGTCATTATAGTAGTTGACAGTTGACAGTTGACAGTTGACAGTTGACAGTTGTCAGTTGATTGTTGGCAGTTGATTGTTGGCAGAAAAGCAGTTGATTGTTGGCAGTTGATTGTTGGAAGGAAAGCAGTTGACAGTTGTCATTGGAAGCAATTCTCCATGCCCCATGCCCCATGCCCCATCCCTCCGCTTCGCTTCGCCCAATTTCCAATTTCCATTTTTTTGCGATCGAGGCTATATCAGTTATTGCCCAGTCATCGACTAAATAGTTAATTCATGCAACAGCCAAAATCCTGCGAAAGATTCAGACTCGGGATTCGACTGAATTGCTAAAAAATGTACTTGTTTTGCTTGCTTTTTCGCAGCCTCAAATGATGCTGCTTCTTTCTCTGTTGCTGCGTCTCTGAGATTAGCTAAAATCCAGCGATCGTTAGCTCCCGTATCTAATACCAGCTTAGCGGGTGGGGCGCTCTCAAATTTCAGAAAAGCCAGCTCCAAACCTGACATCCAACCAGCTAAAGCCGTTGCTCTCGACGAGAAGATAATTAAGCCCGGAATAGGGGTTTCTGGCGCCAAGCCTGTCATCGGCAGCCCGAAAGCTTCACCAAATCCGATATCCCACTCGGACATCTCATCAAAAGCGGCGATCGGCAAACTCACAAACGTCCATTTTTCGCCGATTAAAGCGTCCGGCAGCGCTACGGGCGTTTCGGGTACAAATTGAACGCTGGGGTTCACAACCGGTTGATAGCCCGGTTCGGCGGGATAAACCTTCTGCATCCGTTCTTCCAGCCACAGGCTGAGGGCGAGGGTGCGGCGGCTGGAGGCGGCTGGAATATCCAACTCTTCGCAGGCTTTGGTAATCATGTTCGCCATTTGGCGGCGGAAAAAGCGAATTTTTTCCGGAGGTTTGGGTGAAGAGGCGATCGCATCTTTAATTGCGCCAGCCAGCCACAGGGAATTTACTGTTGTACTCGGGCAAAATTGCGAGTAACGAAACAGAGATTCTGCCTTGTCCCCTACCTTCAGCGGGCTTTCGCAAATCAAAACTTCCCATTTTTTTTTCCCACGCTCGTCTATGATTGGACGGCTGTAAAAGTCGAGTTCCCAAATAGTAGCCATGCCGCGCTGTTAAAAATTAATCCTTTCTCATGTTACCTGACAGCGGGCAGGTTTCTGATGCTGAGAATTTCCCAATGATTTTCAATAGCGGGCTATTGTGCCAAGAGGGATAGCTATCATCGCCCGCTTTCTCCCAAATTCCCCTTCTCCCTTGACCTTCGGCATTAATTTTCCACAGTCGCGCACAACCGGACGCAGTAGCAAATCCTCCCCGAACAATGCAGCAGCAACATCAACCCGCGACGTTTGTTAAACTTGTGGAAACCTGGGAAAACCAACAGTATAGCTTAATGCCATGAGACAAATCATTCTCGAAAAGATTGTTTCCAGCCTACAACCTTTAGATTTTGTTCTCGCTTTGTGGCAAGGAGGTTCAGCAGCCCACGGATACACCGACGAGTGGTCAACCGATTTGAGATTTTAGATTTTAGATTTTAGATTGACCCCACGGATAAATGCGGGGGCTTGAGGATTTTAGATTTGAGATTGTGGATTGATTCCACGGATAAATCACGTGGCGGGTACCACCTTTGAAATTCTTGGTCAGACCTCGATATTGCGGTTGTCGTTGCAGATAACCGCGTGGAACAAACCTTTGAGATTGTAGAAAAAACCCTCACCCAAATCGGCGAAATAGACCTAAAATATCGAGTACCAGAACCAGCTTGGCACGGGCAGTCTCAGTGCTTCTGGCGCCTGAAAGAAACCCCACCGTTCTTGCTAATTGATTTTGCAGTTTTCCGGCGCAGCAGCCGCAACGATTTTCTGGGAATATAAAGACACGGAAACGTCCCGATCGCCTTTGAGAAAGCAAATCTAATTGTACCCGAGTATTTGGATATCAACCAGCATCTTTCCCAGATGCAAGCCAGATTCAACCAAATTAAAATCCTGTTTGATTTGCTGCAACCTCTGGTCAAAAAAGAAATTTATCGCGGGCATTTAGCAGAGGCGATCGGCAACTATCACAATTGGACGCTTTTACCCTTAGTCGAAATATTGGGCATGATTTACCGTCCCCACAGATACGACTTTGAACTAAAATATTTTAGCCGAGATTTTCCGTCCGCAATAGTCGAGATCCTCACACCGCTTTTCTGCATCGCCAATCTCGAAGATTTGGCAGCAAAACAGAAAACAGCCGAGGCTTTTTTCGTAGATACATTACCGCAGGCAGAAGCTAAATTATACTCTAATACCAATTCTCAAAAGTAGGGAAACGGCACTGCCGTATCCGACGCGGAGATTGCAGACAAGGCAATGCCATTTACCCGTCGAGAAATCGCAGACACGGCAATACCATTTACCTAGGGAAATCGCGGATACGGCAATGCCTCAAAAGTAGGGATACGGCACTGCCGTATCCGACCCGGAGATGGCGGACATGGCAATGCAATTTTCCACGAAAATTACGAACACGCCAATGCTAGTTTATCTAGGAAATATGGAATTTTAAATAAATATCATAGAATTCATAATTCTAGCAATATCGTGTTTATTTTGTGTGATAATATCCGAGAAGTAACGTAAAGTGTTCAGGATTTACTTCCCAAACCGATTAATATTGTAGCGGCAACCTTAAAGATTAACATCCCATGACAAAACTCAGCGTCAACATCAACCGAATCGCCCTCCTGAGAAACTCTCGAAATATCGGCATTCCCAGCGTTACCGAAGCCGCAAAAACAGTAATTGCCGCCGGAGCCCACGGCGTTACAGTCCATCCCCGACCCGACGAAAGGCACATCAAAGCTGCTGATGTTTACGACTTAGCGAAAATGCTAACCGTCGAGTTCAACATCGAAGGAAATCCGTTTCAGCCGCCATTTATGGATATAGTTTGCGATGTCAAACCGGCTCAGTGTACCTTGGTGCCGGATGCTCCAGACGTACTTACCTCGGATAGCGGTTGGAATATTCCAGAAAATCGATCGCGCCTGTTACCAATTATTGAAAAATTAAAAGACAACGGCATCAGAGTCAGCTTGTTTATGGACGCAGATGCTGCTCTCATGCCCCTAGCAAAAGAAGTTGGAGCCGATCGCGTAGAACTGTACACGGAACCCTATGCAACTGCTTTTCGTGAAGGCAATGTTGAATCGGTTTTTCAAAATTATCTCTTAGCAGCTCAAGCAGCTCAATCTGTAGGTTTGGGAGTGAATGCCGGACACGATCTAAATTTGCAAAACTTAGCTAAATTTTGCTCAATTCCTGATATATTAGAAGTCTCGATCGGTCATGCTTTAATTGCAGAAGCGCTAGAAATGGGTTTGTCTAACACAGTACAAGCTTACCTGAAAATTCTCTCTAATTTGTAGTAGCAATAAACCATCGCGATCGGGTGACTGTTTCACTCCCTCAGTCGTTGGTATCCGACTTCCTCACCTGACATTCGCCCGATCGACCCTCGCAGGGACTAAAGTCAAAAAGTAGCTGGACGTGCTACCAACAGGGTAAGGTGCGCCCCGCCGCGCACCCTACGGGTCGATCGCCCAAAACACGTAACAGTAGAGGTCGTCACCCCCGGCGGGTGAAGAGCATCTTGCTTGGTAGCAACGCTCATCCTGGAGCCGAGACACCGCCTTTTTTGGGTGCCAGCATTTTTTGACCAATATCCAGGGAAAAAGCTTTAATTGTCTTTAACTAAATAACTCAAATTATCAATGATATTATACGTAGGCAGTATCATTGAAATGTTCCGACAAATCGAGGCTGCTATAGCAGTGGACAGTTGACAGTGGACAGTTGACAGAAGAGCGCGCTCGCGAAGTCGAAGAGTTGCTTCGTCAAGGAAATCAAACCGTTTCTGCTACATGCTCTAGGCTCTATTCATGAGGTTATTTATGTCCTCACCGCTGTGGCGATTGCTATACTTAGTTTCCGCACGACCAATCTGCTAGCAACAGTTTTTGTGCAACTACCGGATATCTAGGTGTATCCTAAATGCTGGTTTAGCCGGCGGCTCGATCGCCCGACTTCATCCGGTGATAACAGGCCAACACAAGTAAGCATATACAACTCATTACCCCCCTCGAAAGTGCGACATGAAAAAACTAATTTTACTGACTGGAATGCTACTGATGGTGACGGCAAAATCAGTATTTGCCAGCCCTGTAGCCCCTAAAATAGCACCGAGCGAGCGGATTGTTGCCTGGGAAATTACAGAAACTGTTAATCAACCCGCTACTTCTGTCGCATTTACCCGGCTAGAACCGATCGAGCCAACATCAGCTATTTCTGTCTCTGTTGCAAACCAGGAAGATGCGATCGAGCCAACCTCAGCCACCTCCGCAGCCGCGCCCAAGCTCGAACCCATTGAGCGAATGTCAACCTCGGAAATTAGAGCAACGATCGGCCAACCCACTACCTATATTTTTGAAGGTGTCAAAGGGCGAGAACTCACTCTCTCGCTGTGGGCGGGAAAACTGACAGCCCAACTCTACAGCCCCAACGGTCTGAATATGGGAACACTTGACAAAAGTGACAATCAGTGGATCGGTCAGTTGCCAGAATCTGGCATTTACCGCGTGCGAGTTACCCCCAAAGGTGAGACGAGCAGTTTCGTACTGGAACGCGACTTTAACGCCAAGTGGACTTACAAGCCAGATCGCGCAATTCCCATAGCATACGGGGAAACAGAAGCCACAGTGAGGCTCAAAATGTCTGGCTACCAAATCCAGCCCCTGACAGTTCCAGGAAAACAGGGACAGACAATCACGGTGACAGCTAGCAACAAAAATCTCGATGTGGCGATCGAATCTCCCTCGGGACAACTCCTCGATCAAGGCGAAGGTCAAACTTTTGCACAACTCCCCGAGTCAGGAACCTACAAGGTGCTGGTAGTTGCTAACAAGCCTGTCAAGCCCTCTATTAGAGTTGCTGTGCGCTAGTTAAAGATGGCAAAAATCCTGTCGGGCGATCGAATTTCCGTCGTCCAACCCCAAAAGCTCGCCCCAGAAGCGAGCTTTTTTTTGAGTAAAATCAACCGCCAAGATTAGTTAGGACGTTCGTTAATGATATCCTTTTTGTTGATCGCAATAGTAATTTTCCGATTCCAGTGCTGTCCCCCCTCGCGAGTAGTATTGCGAGCGGGGCATTACTGTATAATTCCGATCGATGTAACATGAAATCTCAAATCGAGAAAGGGGTATTTTTCCTCATCGCGAGTGGGGACAGCACTATATAATTCCGAATAATTCCGATCGATGTAACCGGAAAGAATATTACTCCTTCTTTCTTTTTCCTTCTTCCTTCTTCCTTCTTCCTTCTTCCTTCTTCCTTCTTCCTTATCAACCTTGAATCAGCGCTGCAAAACGTTCTTGTTTCCAAATGCAGCTTAAATCAGAGTCAGCTAAAGCTAGTTCTCGGTATAAAATGGGCATAAACTCCACAGCCCGCTGCAAATTGTCAAGGGCTAAATCAGCAAAGCCCAGCAGCGCATAACAGCAAGCTTTATTGTAAAAAGCGTTCGCAAAATCAGGATTGATTTCTAAGGCTGTTTCGTAACAAGCGATCGCCTCTGAATAGCTACCTTGTCGCGCCAATTCCACACCCCGATTGTACCAAATCAAATAATCTTCAAAGATACACTCAAATGTGGGAGTGAACTTGGCATTTTTCTGATTTAAACCGACTAATTTCTCCAAAGCCACTCTCCGTTCGCCTACAACTTCGGCTTTGCCGGGTTTCAGAGCGATCGATCGACTAAAACTAGCCACTGCTTGCTTGTAAAGTCCCATGGAGTTAGCAGCTAGACCGCGATTGTACCAAACCTTCGCATCATCTGGATTAAACTCGATCGCGCGATCGAAACTGTTGAGTGCCTGATAGTAAAGTTTTAGTTCTAACAGAGCATTCCCTCGGTTGTACCACGCCCAAGGTGCATCCGGCTGCAAACTTAAAGAGCGATCGAAACTCAGAACCGCCTTATTGTAAAGCCCCATATCGATCAGCGTCAGTCCCCGGTTATGCCAAATACTCGCCGCACAGGGGTTAAACTCCAGAGCCCTGTCAAAACTGTTGAGTGCGTCCAAAGAGCGCCCCAACTTTCCTAAAGCAATAGCCCGATTGTGCCAGCCAAAGCTCGCATCCGGCTGCACCGCCAAGGCCTCATCAAAACTTGAAAGCGCCTCTAGGTGGCGTTCTAAGTTGCCCAAAGCCATACCTCGCCCGAACCAAGCCTTATAATGATCCGATTGCAAATTCACAGCTCGGCTAAAGTTCGCCAGAGCACTATCATGATCGTGAGCTTCGAGGTGGCGCGAACCCAGATGATAATACCAAGCCGCTTCCATGTTTTGAATTAAGTTCATCGGAAAAATGGGTTTGAAACCCCGTCCCAACGCCGGCTCAGGGCAAGCCTTCTAGGACGGCTTTACATTTGTTTGGGGTGGGGAGGGGCAATCATGCCCCTCCATGAAAACTCCCTTACGGGGTAAAGTTAGCTTGTCGGTCAATGTTCTAAGAGCTTTTTAGACTTGCAGCACCGTCGAGCGTGACCTTAAGACTTTTTAACTACAAATGACAGAGCAGGAGACTAGCTTCGCATCTCAGGGTGTCGTGACTCAAAAAACGTAGACCTCGAAAGTCTTAGGCTGGTCAGGACGGCTTATTAGATTCCTCTTACAAGCCTCATGCCTTTAGGCAGAGGTTCCTGACAATATTTCGCATCTATCTTAGGGATGATTCTACACCAATAATGCTCGGAATTAAACTGTAATTTCACTAAAAATCTGAAAATTTTGATACAGGGCGATCGCCCGTACAAACCTCAGTAACAACCTCAACAATTGGCGATCGCAACGGACTATTTTCCTTTCGTGAAATGCTCTTTCAGCTAACCGCACGTATCGCGGGTTGGAGCTGCTGCAAATCTCTGACTGGCGCGAGTCACGCAACTATATACCGCATCCGGAATTAGGTTTGCAGTTACACTAAGAGTGCAAATCTCGTAATGCCAATAGCTCCAACTTCTGCTTAGCAAATTCAAGCAACCACAACCGCTGTCTGAGCAGTATCGCTCAACAGCAACCTGCCTGAAGCATCAATACTAAAATCCTGTCCCAGCACAAAACCTTTGCCCATCAACCGCTTGCAAACAACCAGCGCCGTAATCCGGCGAATTTCTTCCATTACGTCAGCAGGAATCAAATAGCTCAAACTCCAGATCACCGACTCGCAGTCAGACCAAATCAAGCGTTCAATACTGACAATCATCAAAGCAGCTACACTGTCTGTTGACAACCGTCCTCTGAGATCGGCAATCAAATCTTTACCAATTAAGCTGTTGCGAGTCATCATCGCTCTAGCCATCTTCCCAATTTCTTGTTCGAGTTCTAAATGATTCATGCTTGGCACTGGCTGTTATGTTTTTAAAGCACTACTCGGAGTAAAAACAGTGACGGCTACCAGGCTCTGCCCTAGGGTAGCTGAGGCAGGTTCTGCTGCAACTCCTTTTAACAAAGTATACCTAAAGAAAGATTAAAAATGTATCTAAAGACAGATACCAATATCTATTTTTTTTTTAATTTATTAGGTGAACAAATTTTCCTCAGAGTTTTTGCCAGCAAATTGAGTATTTGTACCCACTGAGACCAGAAGCCAATTCAAAAATTGGTAAATTCGCTACATAATAAGGAAGTAGTTACTTCGGAGAAAAAACAGCAATGGCTGCAAAAGGGTCAGATATCGATATTGCCCCCTATATCGATCACGCCCTGATCGACCCAAGCGCCACGCCAGAGGAAGTAGAAAACTGCTGCCAACAAGCGGAAAGATTTGGGTTTGCCACAGTTTGCGTGTATCCCGCCTACGTCCGACAAGCGGTAAGTCTCTTGCACGGTAGAAAGCCAAAAGTCTCGACAGTGATAGGTTTTCCCACAGGAGCAACCACATCAGCAGTAAAACTCTACGAAGCCCTAGAAGCGGCAGACAATGGAGCCGTTGAGTTAGATGTCTGCGTCAATTTAGGATTGTTGAAAGCCGGAAAAAGCGATGAATTTCATCGGGAATTGGCAGAAATTTGCGAAGAAACTGGACTAACTATCAAAGCGATTATCGAATGCTCGATGCTTTCGGATGAGGAAAAACAATTAGCGGCTGAGCTTTGCATGGAAGCTGGCGCCGCTTACATCAAAACTAATACGGGCTTTTTTGGTGGGGCGACTGTTGAAGATGTGCGCCTGCTGAAGGAATTTACTAAGGGAAGGGTTGGTATTAAAGCGGCCGGAGGAATTCGCACTCATGAACAAGCTATAGATTTGATCGTGGCTGGTGCAACTCGTTTGGGGACTTCTCGCGGCCCGGAATTAATTCGCCAGCGTGATAATTTAAAGCAGAGTCATTAGTCATTAGTCCGGACAGTTTTTCGCTCGTAGTCTGAAATCGTGATTCTACCTTGGCAGCTAGATTGCCAATCGCCATCAAATCCTTATTCTACGGTTGGCAATCAAAAACTGTCCGAACTATTGATCAATTAATTCGTTGAACATTGATCCCAAAATACCCTTTAGGATTAGTTCCTCTTTCAAAACGAACTGGAGTATTAGGAGATAAATCTTTCACATCTCCTCCATAGCCACGATTGTCAAAATATACATTATCTTCATCTTCATAACGATTTACGTTTTTGATGAAACCAAACCAAAAATCATTCTTTGGTATAATGTTAAGAACAATTCCTTCGTAAATTACCTTGTCGTCTTTTTCGTCTTGTAAAGCTTTCCCTTTAGTCAAATACTCACGAGAAATAAAATTCTCACGAGCCTGCTCAAGCATTAAATCAGTGAATCCCTTCCTATCCTTTATCGAGTCACGGCTTTTCCCCTTTCCGATCCACAACCTTTGTGTTGCATCAAAGACACTCAATACTCTTTCTAGTCTTTCTGCGAATTGCTCTTCTTTCAAAATATGAAGAAGCTTACTACAGTAATCCTCTATCTGTTTTGACTTTGTGAGTTTTGGTGGAAACTCTCCTACACTCATCCTAAATATTAAATAAAGGTGAGCTTTATACTTTTTATAGTCTCTGTTGATTCTCTCTTCCTGAAAATATTTTTCAAACATATACCAAATCAAAGCGCAGATGTAGTAAGGATAAGGACTATGCTCTTCTATAAAAATCTTTCTTGAATCTCTTGGTTCTGCATAGTCTTTTAGAAGTATCGATTCGTGCCTGTGTCCATCATGAGGAGAATCAAGAAAAATACTAACAAATGTTTGAGTTAATATTCTCAAATTTACGATTTGAGTTTTTTTGATCAAGGGATCTTCATTGTATTGTTTAGCTCGTCTTTCGTAATAAATTTTTACATTATTTTCAAAGGCAAGAAAGAAAGGTTCTAATGTATCCTGATGAAAACCTCGGGTTGTCTCAAAAGCTTCTTCCAGAACTTGATTCTGTTTATTGGTTCCTCTCACAATCTGGTTTGATATACCAGGATTTTCTGTGGATATAAGTCTGACAAGAAGTTTGACTTTGTGAATATTTAAGGTATCTCTTTGGTTGAATAATGAGTTACTTGTTTGACAACCATTGACAATTTGAGGATTTTCTATTTTTACCAGCTTATCCCGAACCTGTTCAAAATCCGTACATACTATCGTAATTCCATTGTTGCAAAGTAGAAACATTTCAGGGTTTTCTGTTATCGTCTTTTCTATTTCACCATTGACATTTTTGCTGTCTCCTAAGTAATCACGAACATTATCATTAAATAGAGATCGGCGCAATGAACCATCTTCTTTTGTGAGAACTTTTAAGAACTCCAATGCGTTACAAGTAAAAGCATACGCTTTTTTTACATCAGTTTCATTGTCTACGGTATCTACGCTCAATGGAAAGATATCAATCACATTCATTTGAACATCAAATTTGTTTTCCAACTCTCGACAAAACTTGATGAGTTGCTTTCCACCAACAACTTTCACCTCTACACTTTCAAAGTATTGTATTTTTTCAAGCTCTTGAGTCAGAAATTTTTGATTGCCTAAGAAGTTATCTTCTGTTGGTTCGGACCCAGTGCTGACATAATAAAGAAAAAGGCTGGGATTTTTATCGAGTTTTCTAACTACTGCCTCATCTGAGTAGATGAAATCCTTAATCTCGCGAAATTCTCTAATTCGAGCATTTTCAGGTAGAGCAGGGTCTGAAAAAAATACCTTTACCCCCGTTCCAAATGTATTTAACTCTGTTTTTTCAAATTTATTTTTCATTTTCGATTGAATGAAGAAGAATTCAACATTAATCTTTTTACTTGCCAAGGCTATTTCAGTAACTTCATCAGTATTTCTAACTAATCTATCGTTAACTTTAATGCCTATGCCATCTATACCTGTATCATTACTTCCACCAACACCGACAAAATCTAGTAATTCTGCATCGGCTGTAAAAATCTCAGGATAGTCCATACTAAACAGGACATAATTTACAAATTTCTCAAATGCAGCACCATCTTTGTCAGAAGACGTAGGGATAGCATCTATTTCAAATTTTTTTTTGAAATTATTGAAATGCGCCTTAAGTATGGGTTCCATATTTTAATTATTTGATTGAGGGTTAAATACTTTTGCTATGATCCTTGACAATAGTCCGGACAGTTTTTAGATCGTAGTCTGAAACCCATATTTTTTTATGGCTAGCTCCTGTGCCTCGTTAGTTTAGCCCTGGAAGATGATCGCCCTCAAATTATTATACAGTGGTAAATCAAAAAACTGTCGGAAGTCTTGGTACTGTAGATTAAATCTAAAATCTAAAATCTAGTGACTCGAACTTACAAAGCAACTGGTATTAATCTGAAGAGTGCACCGATCGGCGAATCCGATCGCCTGCTGACAGTTTTGACACGGGAATTCGGCTTAATTAAAGCCGTAGCACCGGGTGTTCGCAAACAACGATCGAGCATTGGCGGTAGAAGCGAGTTA